>JACQAW010000346.1 GCA_016194725.1 Deltaproteobacteria bacterium | reverse complement strand
GCCTGGTTCCCGATCAGGTGTGGGACGATATCGCGGGGCTGATCGATGGTTAGCGGCTTTACGATCATTCGCAACGGATTGAAGTTTGATTTTCCATTCCTCGAAAGCATTCGCAGCGCCTTGCCCGTTTGCGACGAGTTCATCATCAACATCGGCGCGTCCGAAGATGCCACAAGGCAGTCCATCGAGCAGCTCAGCCTGCGCCTGCCGCAGGCCGAAGCGAGCAAGATCAAAATCATCGAAACGGATTGGCCGCTCGGTGACGCCGCCAAACGACAGGGGGGACAAATTCTGGCAGACCAGACCAATCTGGCGCTGGGACACTGCAAGAATACGTGGTGCCTTTACCTGCAAGCTGACGAGGTTCTGCACGAAGAGGATTTGCCGATTATCCGCGAGCAGCTTTCGGAATGGCGAAGCAACCAGAAAGTCGAAGCCGTGGTTTTTGAGTACGTGCATTTTTATGGCAGCTACTCGGTCATACAAACTTCGCGCTCTTCTTACCGCCGCGAAATTCGCGTGGTGCGCAACGGCCTGGGAATTCGCTCGACTGGCGACGCCCAAAGTTTTCGCCACACCGACGGCCGCAAGCTCAATGCGGTGCTAAGTCCGGCGCGGGTGTTTCACTACGGCTGGGTGCGGCCGCCCGAAGTGATGCGCGAAAAGACCGGCTTTATGGATACGCTCTATCATCCGACAGCCACTGCCGAAAAGCCCGCCACCGGCGACAACTATGTCTATAAGCGTATCGTCGGACTAAAATCCTTCGAAGGCACGCATCCCAACGTCATGCGCGAGCGGGTGCAGAACGCCCCGGTATTTGATTTTTCTGCGGCTCCCAAGGTATTTCATGTAAAAGATAGCTGGAAATTGCTTTCAGGCTTGATAGAAAACAGTACCGGCATCCGACCATTCGAGTACCGGAATTATAAACTGATAAAACCCTAATACGCGAAAATGACGAAACCACTCGCCAGCATCATCATGACAACCTACAACGCGCCCAAGCATCTGGAGCTGGCGTTGTCAGGTTTGCAGATACAGACCGAGAAAAATTTCGAGCTGCATATTGCCGATGACGGCAGCACCTCTGAAACGTCGGACGTGGTCGAGCAGTTCATGCAGCGCGCGCCGTTTCCGGTGGTTTACTCCTGGCAGCAGGACCTGGGTTATCGCAAAACCAAGATTCTCAACGAGTCGATTCGCAAGGCCAAGGCCGATTACTACATCTTCATCGACGGCGACTGTGTCGTTCATAAAGACTTCATCGCCAATCATC
Organism: Deltaproteobacteria bacterium; assembly: GCA_016194725.1. GTDB lineage: Bacteria > Bdellovibrionota > UBA1018 > UBA1018 > UBA923 > JACQAX01. Next base: position 10,887 of record JACQAW010000346.1, on the reverse strand, counting down.
TCAAGTTTCGCCAGAAAGGCTATTATCTGGCTGGCCGTCGCGTCGAGCTGGGCCCTGATTACAGCAAGCGGCTCACCGCCGAGATGGTTTTGCGCGGCGCCCTCAATCGCCCGAATATCGGTCTCATGATGAGCTGCCTTAAAAAAGACAGCGAGTATTTTCATCGCAGCCTGCCCGTTTACAATTCCACGCTGCGCAAGCTGCTCAAGATGGAAAAAGTCGATGACATGAAAGGCTGCAATTTTTCGGTCGATCGCGAGTCGATATTCAAGATCAACGGCTTTGACGAGGACTACGAAGGCTATGCGCGTGAAGACACCGATTTGGAGCTCCGTCTCCAATACCTGGGGCTGAAAATCAAATCGCTCAAGGGCCTCGCGATCCAGTATCACGTCTGGCACGACCGGCTTCCCGAGAGCGAAAACAACAAGCGCAAGCTGAAGACGATAGCCACGCAGGCCAATCCGATCTGCAGGAATGGGATTGTCAAGCATGGGTGAAGCCCGTTTCCTGTCCGATTACCTCGCCCTGGTTGCTGTCGCGGTATCGGAAGCAGCCACGGACTTGTGATTCATGGCCCCCTCAACACTCCTGACAGCTTTTGGGGACGTGGCTTGCGAGACTTTGTCAGGCCGAGCTGCATGTTCGTCTGGGGCGCAATCCTGCCTTTTCTTGAAAGCCGCCGTGCGAACGTCCTTTCTTCGGTCAATCAACGTTCGCCCAAGCGAGCTGATTTCAGCTTCGGCCGATGTTATTTCTGATTGAACGGCGCTCGGGCCGGATTTTATGCGTTCACAAAGAAGGTCAAGGTGCCAGGTTTCGTTATCGAACTGGCGGTAGGGCACGTCAAGCTGAAGGCGTGTCGCTTCGGGCATCGACGCCAGGCCATCGAGCAATGGCAGGACCGCTAAGCGGCTCGACCCGTCCCGCGGCCACCGTGGTAAGGGTGGCAGGGCTTGCGGTGCTCTCGTTGGCGATCGTGACGGCGCCGGCCTTTGGCGCACTGCGGTTTCAAAAATATCAAAAGACCATCGAAGGCGAGCCGGTCGCGGTTTTTGTGGCGCGTGACGACGGCCATGAGCCCCGTACGGACTGGGTAAGCCTGGGTGCAGGCTCGTATCCCACCGCCGGGCTCAGCGTGCCCGAAATGGCAGCACGCGCGGCCGCGGCGGTTGCCGTGAATGCGAATTTCTATCGTGAAGACGCTCCCGGCCAGCAGGAGCCCATCGGGCTGGTCGTCCACGAAGGAAAAATTCTCGCGGTGCCTGCGCGCTCGTATCCCAGTGCCGGCGTGATCGAGGGAACATTGCAATGGGACAAGGTTGAGCTGCGGGCCAGGGCGGGGCGCAAGGATGCTGGCGGCGATGCTCGTTTGTCGAAGCTTTGCCGCGTGAACTCGCCGCCGCCGAGCGAAGACTGTGTTTCTCTTTGGACTCGGCCACTTGAGAACTTGGGGCACGCCATCTATTTTGCGGGTGCGCCGGCGGGTCTATCGCAGGGGAGGTTTGAGTTCAAGGCAAGCGCGCACGGCAACTGGGCACTGCAGTGGACAAAATCAAAATACAAAGCAGCCAAGAACGCCGTGCTGGTTCTTGATATCCGGCTGAATGGCGCACGCTTGGGTGAAAAATGGCAGAAAGTTACCGAAGCTGTTTCTGGAAGCCACGTTCTAACTCCTGAAAATACGATGCCCTCGATCACCCATTCGTGGGCGCTTTCGCGTCAGCCACGCACGATGCTTGGCGCCGACAAGGAAGGCGGGACATGGGTTGCCGTTTTCGACGGGCGCCGTGAAAACAGTAAGGGTGTTTCCCTGAAAGACGGCTGGGAATTTCTGCACAGGAATATCGCGGCGACCTGGGCCCTGAATCTGGACGGCGGCGGCTCCTCGACCATGATTTACGAGGGCAGGCTGGTAAACAAGCCGTCCGATACCTACCTCCGCGCGGTTGCCGTGGGCTTTGGCGCCAAAGTAAAGTAAACCTTAAAGCTGAAACAGGTCTTTGCGATAATGTTTCAGCACGGGCAGCTCCTTGCGAACTTTGGCCAGGAACTTGAAATCAATGTCGGCGACGATGACCGTTTCGCAGTCAGGCGCCAGCGCGATGATATTGCCCCAGGGGTCGATGACGCACGACTTTCCATAGGACGACTTTTTCTCGGCATGTTTGCCAAACTGCGCGGGCGCAATGATGAAAACCTGATTTTCAATCGCGCGTGCCTTGAGCAGCGCCAGCCAGTGGTCTTTGCCGGTGTATTCGGTAAAAGCCGCGGGCACGAAAATAATGCGGGCGCCCTTGAGCGTCATGCTGCGATAAAGCTCAGGAAAGCGCAGGTCGTAACAAACGCTCAGGCCTACTTTGCCAAAGGGCGTGTCGACCACGCGCAGCTCGCCACCGGGTCTGAACGTTTCAGACTCGCGGTAGGCGCGGGTTTCCTCGAGGTCGCTGTCGAATAGGTGAATCTTGTCGTACGAGACGACCTCTTCGCCGCTGGGATTGAAGAGTATCGAGCGGTTCAGCAGACGCGTGGATTTCTTGTCGCTGCCCTTTTCGGTGATGGTGGGAATGCTTCCCGCAAGGATGTATACTCCGTGCGCCTTCGCGAACTCGCGAACCATGCGGTAGGCGGCCCCGTCTTTGGAGCGCTCGGCCTCTTTGAACATCTCGGGTTTTGCGCCGATGAACGAAAAATACTCGGGCAACGCGATCAGCTCGGCGCCTTGCCTGACGGCCCGAAGCATCAGCGCCGTGGCCACGGCCAGGTTTTTTTTCTTGTTCGCTTTGCTGGTAAGCTGAACTGCCGCGACCAGCATTAGCGCGTCCGGCGATCGGGCTGACCGCCAACCCGTCCAATGGAGTGATACGAAAAGCCCAGGTCGGCCATGGTTTCGGGCGCATAGATATTACGGCCGTCGAAGACGACCGGCGTCTTGAGCGCCGCCTTGATGCGGGCGAAATCCGGGTTCCGGAACTCGTTCCACTCTGTAATCACCACCAGCGCATCGGCGCATCGCGCATGTCGTCGGTATTGGGCTTGAACGAAAGGCCCCAGATGGCGAACGTCTTGCCTTTGAGGTGTTTGTCGAAATGGCGCTCGATCTTTCGAAAAAGCAGCTCTTTTTGCGTCTGATTCACGGTTTCGGCCGCGGCGATGACTTCCATGGGTTGCCCATGGTCATGTCCCGTTTTCAGCAGCGCCTTCACGTCTTTCGGAAAACACGAGCCGCCGTAGCCCACGCCGGCATACAGGAAGTGCTTGCCGATGCGCACGTCGGTGGTGATGCCCTTGCGCACGCTCTCGATGTCCGCGCCCACGACCTCGCAAAGATTCGCGATCTCATTGATGAACGAAATCTTCGTCGCCAGAAAAGAGTTGGCGGCATACTTGGTCATTTCGGCCGAAACATTGCTCATCCACAAGATCGGGTTGCCCTGGCGCACGAATGGGGCATAGAGCTGAGCCATCGTCTTATACGCGCTCTCTTTGGCGGTGCCGATGACGACGCGGTCGGGCTTCAGGAAATCGTCGACGGCGGTTCCCTCTTTAAGAAACTCGGGGTTGGACACGACGTCGAACTCGGCCTGGGTGCGCGAACGAATCAGCTTCTCAACCTTGGCCGCGGTTCCCACCGGCACGGTGGACTTGTTGACCACGATTTTGTAACCGTTCAGGTTGTCGGAAATCGTTTCGGCGGCCTTCATGAACAGTTCCAGGTCGGCCGAGCCATCGGTCGAGGACGGCGTACCCACGGCGATAAAGATGACCTCGGACTTTTGAATCGAAGCAGGCCCATCGGTCGAAAAGCTCAGTCGGCCTTCTTTTTGGTTTCGCACGACCAGATCGGTCAGGCCGGGCTCGTAAATGGGAATCTGGCCTTTATTCAAGGCCTCGATCTTCTCCTTGTTCAGGTCAACGCAGATCACGTCATTGCCATTTTCGGCAAAACAGGTGCCTGCGACCAAACCGACGTAACCAGTGCCTAAAACGCAGATCCTCATTTTCATTCCCTCATTTTGAAGTAGATTTAGAAATATGGCCCTGCCCCAAATAAGTCAAACGATCTCGGCTACGGTTATCGCGCTCAATGAGGAGCGTGATCTGCCGCGTTGCCTTGATTCGCTGCGGTTCTGTGACGAAATCATCGTCATCGACAGCGGCAGTACCGATGCCACCGTCGAGCTGGCCCGTAAAAACGGCGCCCGGGTGGTGGTTGAGCCGTGGCGGGGCTACGGCGCCCAGAAAAACTTTGCTCAGGCCCAGGCCACCGGAAGCTGGATCCTGAACGTCGATGCCGACGAGGTCATCACACCCGAGCTTCGCGAGGAAATCCTGGCCGAGGTGCGTTCGTCGAAACCTGCCTCGGGATATGCCGTCGCGCGCAAGACTTTCTACATGGGCCGCTGGATACGCCATGGCGGCTGGTACCCGAATTACGTCACCCGCCTGGTGCGCAAGGGGCAGGGGGCGTGGACCGAGCCTAACGTGCACGAAGAGCTGCGAATCAATGGCGAGTGCCGCGAGCTAGCGAATCCTATGTTGCACTACACTTTCAGCGACATCGCCGACCAGGTTGGCACCAATGTTCGCTATGCTCGCCAGGGTGCTCTGGATCTGAAGTCGCGGGGGGCACCGCCGAGCTACTTTAGGCTGATGGCCAAGCCGTTCGGCAAGTTCTTCGAAACCTATTTTCTCAAGGCGGGGTTTCTTGATGGGCTTCCAGGGTTTATAATCTCGGTCAATGCGGCTCACAGCATGTTTCTCAAGTACGCTTATTTGCTCGAGATGAGCCGTAAACAGGTTACCGCGCCGAATGAAAATACTGATTCTCGACAATAATATCGATCAGCCCTGGGGATTGTGCGGCGACTTTCGCCGGTATCTCGATGGCCAGACTGTCGTGCGCCGGGCGAACCTGTATCCTGGATTCCTCGCCCTGGGTGGGCGAACTGATGAATCTGGTGCGCAAGGTGGTTGACGCGGGTACGCCGATTCTCGGTGTCTGCTACGGGCATCAGATCATCGCTCGAAGCTATGGGGGCGATCCGGTCGTTCGCATTTCGCCGACGCCCGAGATCGGGTGGGTCGAGGTTGTGCAAGATGCCCCCAATCCGTTGCTGGAAGGGCTTCCGAAGAAGTTTTACTCGTTTCAGTCCCATTTTGAAGAGGTTCAGAAAGCGCCATCTGGATTCGTGGTTACCGCCTCGACGCCCCGCTGCCCGATTCAGGCGTATTACATCCAGGGAAAGCCGGTTTTTGGCGTGCAGTTTCACCCCGAACGAAATGCGGCTGAAGGGCAGCAGTCCATCGATTCCAAAAAGACCGCCAGGCCTCCTGTTGCCAGGGATTGCATTTTCGGTGATGGAAAGGCAGAATCAATTTTTTCAGAATATGTCGCAAAAACAATCTTTAGCAATTTCCTCCGACAGCGGGGCCACAGGAAGTGAGACAAGAGCCGTGGGCTTAGCCAAGAAGCTGGTTATGAACGCCCTCAAGGCGGGGGTTACCCTGGGTATTCTTGTCTACCTGTACCAACGCGGGCTGCTCGATTTCACTCGGGTTCGCACGGTGCTGACCAATCCCCTGGTGTTTTTCGTCTCCCTTTTCTTTGTGGGGGGCATGTGTGTGGCTGGGGCCGTGCGGTGGTGGCTGCTCTTGCTCGGTCAAAAGCTGCGAGTAAAGAAATTCGAAACTTTTGAGCTTGCGATGATCGGCGTGTTTTTCAATACGGCAATTCCCGGCGCGGTCAGCGGCGATCTCGTGAAAGGTTATTACGTCGTGCGGCAGCAGCAGGACGGGCGTGGCCGTATCAAGGCGTTCACAACTCTATTGCTGGATCGCCTGTTGGGCTTGAGCGCGCTGATTTGCGTGTCGTTCGCAGCAATGATTTTCAATCTGAGTGAGGTGCTGCAGAGCCCCGGCCTGAAGCCGCTGGCATTGCTGATTTCCTTGCTGTGGTTTGGAGTTATCGGATTTTATGCCTTTGTGCTGATTGAATGGCCGTTTTCAAAGAGGCTTACCAGGCTGCTGCGCAAGCTGCCCGCCGGCGATTACCTGGTAAAACTTTTCGAGGCGGTGAAGGCCTACGAAAATTGCCGCCATTATGTTTACAAGGGAATGGCAATATCGGTGGCCATCCATTGCTCGATTATCGGGGTGGTTATTCTTTTGGCGCAGACCTTGGGTGGCTTCGAAAGCGTTCCACTCAGCAAGTTCTTTTTTCTCGTGCCTCTGGGTCTTCTGGTTACCGCGATTCCCATTGCGCCGGCCGGTCTGGGTACGGGTCATATGGCGTTTTTTGAGCTGTTCAAGCTCGTGGGATCGGCGCACGGCGCTGACCTGTTCACGGCCTATATCACCTTTCAAATCATCGTCAGTCTGGTGGGCGGCATGTTCTATCTGCGTTACCGCGGCCATCACCCCAAGGCTGCATAGATGACGGAGCAAAAGCACACCATCCTTGTCGTGGATGACGAACAGGACAATCGGGATCTGCTCGAACAAATTCTGGGCGACAAGTACAAGCTGCTGATGGCCGCCGATGGCGAAGAGGGGCTGCGCATTGCGCGAACCACGATTCCAGACCTGATTTTGCTCGATATCACCATGCCAAAGCTGGATGGAATCGCGGTCTGTGAGTCGCTGCGGTCTCACGAAGGAACCCGCGAAATTCCGGTCATCATGCTTACCGCTGTCAGCGATATCGACTGCCGGATCAAATCTTTCACCTTGGGCGCCGATGACTTCGTACCCAAGCCTTTTAGGCCTAAAGAGCTGATCGCGCGCGTGGAGTCGAAGTTGCGACGCGTGGAAGAGCGCAAAGGCAAGGCCGAGCTGCTTACGGTGGGCAACCTGACCGTGGATCTCAAGAAGATGGAGGCGACCATTAACGGCCAGGCGCTGCACCTGAGCGTGCTTGAGTTCAATTTATTGCGCTGTCTGGTTCAGAACAAGGATCGGGTCATGAGCCGCGAGCGTATTCTTGAAGCGGTATGGCGGGATGCTGCGGTGTCGGATCGCACGGTCGATACTCATATCGTTTCGTTGAGGAAGAAGCTGGAAGGGTTTGATCATACTCTTGCGACGATTTACGGCGCGGGGTATGTGCTGAAAAAGGAGTAGAATCCGAAACAGACTCACGCCGCCTCTTTCTTCTTCACCTCAATATCTTCGCCACGAGTATCAACGATCGACCCAAGCGTCCGAAGCTTGTGCGTCCCGCGCCCGAGAACAGCCGCCTTATAGCCAGCCAGTCCCATCTTGCGGGTCATCTTCTGCGACACCCGCTTGCAGGCGCCCAAAAGAAACACCACCATCTCAAGCCATTGAGTCGGGGTTTTTTCCGGAAGCTGGGACGGCTGAACTTCCAGCGCGGTCTCTTCGACCACCACGCCGGAACGCAGCCGGTCTTTGCTTTCGCCAAATTTGTCATGGACGGCGGCAGGCTTCTTGAACTTAAGAAGCCTGAAGCCCTTTTGTGATTCGCCCTGGTCGTCAGACGACTTACCTTGGCCACCTTCCGTGCGCGAGTCGCCCGGAACGTGCGGCGGAACCACTCGTATAGGTTTGAAGTACTTTACGAGCGACTTGCCGATTCTTTGTAATGTATAAGCCACGGACAGCCTCCAATTGCCTTGCGCGACAAATGGGAACTAACTTACCGTGAACTTGTTTTCCCTAAGCCCTGCGTAAACCACTACCCAAAACGAAGCAGTGGTAATAACCTTATCGGTAGCTGGCGCTTAAACTTTAGAAAAAAGTGCTGAAAGAATTAGGGATAATAGTTGCCTAGTGTAATCAGCCATTTGGATGTCTTCATTGACACGCCATGGGATCGGGTGGTATCCCCTTCCGATATTCCCAATTGAAAGGGGTTAGACCAATGATGGATCTCTTTGAAAAGTGCCGTTCATTCCAGGACGCCAAGGTATTGATTGATGCGGGTCTTTATCCGTTCTTCAAGCCTATCGAATCTTCCACAGGAAGCACGGTCGTCACTCACGGCACCAAGAGAGTCATGATTGGATCCAATAATTACCTGGGCTTAACTCATCACCCCCGGGTCATTGCTGCCGCAAAGCGCGCGATTGACCAGTTCGGCACGGGCTGTACCGGTTCCCGATTTCTGAACGGCAACCTGGTCACCCACGAGCAGCTTGAAGTGGATCTGGCCAAGTACCTTGGAAAAGAAGCCTGCCTTGTTTTCGCTACCGGGTTTCTGGCCAACCAGGGCGCGCTGTCGTGCCTGATCGGTCGTGGCGACGCGATTCTTTCTGACCGCGAAAACCATGCTTCGATTGTAGAGGGTACCCGACTGGCCATAGGCGACACGATTCGTTTTCCTCACAATGACATGGTCGCCCTGGACCGCATTCTTACCGAAAAGCGCGCGCAGTATGACGGCGTGCTCATTGTCGCCGACGGCGTGTTTTCGATGTCGGGCGAAATTGTCGATCTTCCAGGCCTGGTTAAGGTTGCCAGCAAGCACAACTGCAAGCTCTACATCGACGATGCCCACAGCCTGGGCGTGTTGGGCGAACAGGGGCGCGGCACTGGCTCGCACTTCGGCCTGGTCGATGAAGTCGATCTGGTCATGGGTACCTTTTCGAAGAGCTTCGCCAGCATCGGCGGTTTTATCGCCGGCGATGCCGACACCATTCATTACATCAAACACAAGGCGCGTCCATTCATGTTCAGCGCTGCCATGCCGCCCGCTGCGGTGGCCACGGTGCAAGAGTGCCTGAGCGTGATGAAAGACGAACCCGAAATTTTTGAACAGCTGTGGAAAAACGCCCGCCGCATGAAGCGCGAGCTGAGCAGCCTGGGCTTTGACACGCTGGGCAGCCAGACGCCAATCATTCCCGTTCTCATTGGCGACAATATGAAGGCATTTACCTTTACCCGCGCCCTGTACGAGCACGGCGTGTTTGCCACACCAGTGGTCAGCCCCGCGGTGCCCGACGGCATGCAGCTGATTCGTACCAGCTACATGGCCACGCACAGCGACCAGGACCTGGACTATGTGCTCGAAGTGTTCAAAAAGCTGGGCAAACAATTTGGTTTGATCCGCTGATCGCTGCTGCTAGCGTAAAAGCTGTGCAGGGTCTAAAAATTCTGGGAATCGATCCGGGATCGCGCTTAATGGGATATGGGGTTGTCGGCAAGGCCGGAACCAAGCTGACCGCGCACGCTCATGGCACATTGCGCTTCAATACGAAGGTAGAAGCCAACGAGCGGCTGGTAGAGATCTACCGTCGGGTCAAAGAGCTGATCGAAACCTACGAGCCCGATCATGTCGCCATCGAAAAGGTTTTTTTTGCCAAGAATGCCGTCTCGTCTTTCAAGCTGGGGCAGGCCCGGGGGGTAGCGATTCTGGCCGTGACCGAGCGGTCCATCCCACTTTTTGAATACAGCCCTAATGCCGTCAAGCAGTCCGTCGTTGGCTTTGGCCATGCCGACAAAGAGCAGGTCGCCACGATGGTTTCCCGCCTGGTAGGTGCGCAAAAGTTTGAGAGCACCGATTCATCTGACGCGCTGGCCATTGCCATCTGTCACCTGCATACATACACGTATACGTCTCGAATTCAGAAAGCGATCAAAGAGGCCGGCCTGTGATTGGGTATCTTTCAGGAAAATTTCTGGCTGCCGAAGACAGCAGCATTCTCGTCGACGTCGCTGGCGTCGGCTACAGCGTGCTGGTTGCCCAAAAAGTTGCGCTGGGCCTTGCGCCCGGCATGCCGGTGGAACTCTACATTCACACGAACCTGCGCGAAAACGCGCTCGAGCTTTTTGGCTTTCAAAGCAGCTGGGAAAAACGGGTTTTTCACGCTCTGGTTTCCGTAAGCGGCGTGGGGCCCAAGACCGCGCTTGCCGTAATAGGCGGGCTTGATGCGGAAACCGTCCTTTCGGCGATCGTGCGCGAAGACCGCGCCACGCTGACCAGCGTGCCCGGCGTGGGCAAGAAAACGGCCGAGCTGCTGATCATTCAGATAGCCGAAAAGGCGCGCAAACTTTTGGCCGAACGCCCCAGTCGCGGCACGGTCGCGGCAGTTCCCGCCGCCGCAGTGGCGGCACATCTGGCGGCCGAGGCCTCGGGCGGCTCAAGTAAGAAAAAACGCGCGGCAGGCGTGCCGGCGCAAGGCGCCAGCGCGTCGGCAAAACCGGGGCAGCCCACGGGTCTTGAGCTCGCTGACTTGTGGAACGAAGCGCTCGCGGCGTTGGCCAATCTGGGTTACCGCGATACGGATGCCATCGCGGCCATTAAAATCGCGTCGGGCAAGATGGCAGAAGCGGGCGAGGTCACCTCGCTTGAAAAGCTCATCATGACCTCGCTGCAACTCATGTCGAGGGGGCTGTAAGTCATGGAATATGGTAACGACGAATTGCGCGACGACGTACACGAGACCGATCTGCTGCCTGATGAAACCATGGTCGAGACCACGCTGCGGCCGCAGGGATTCGAAGACTACGTAGGCCAGCCCAAAGTTACCTCTAATTTGAAGATGTTCATCCTCGCCGCCAATCAACGCGGCGATGCGCTGGACCATTGCCTGTTTTCAGGCCCACCGGGGCTGGGTAAAACCACGCTCGCGCATATCGTGGCCAAGCAGATGGGCTCGCAGCTGCATTGCATCGCCGCGCCGGCGCTGGACAAAAAAGGCGACCTGGCTGCGATCTTGTCGAGCTTGCAGGCCAAGGACGTGCTGTTCATCGACGAAATCCACCGCCTGCCCCGGGTTATCGAAGAGGTGCTGTACGGCGCGATGGAAGACTTCAAGCTGGATATCATCATTGGCCAGGGACCCGCGGCCAAAACCCTGCGCATTGATTTGCCGCCGTTCACTCTTGTGGGGGCCACCACGCGCACCGGGCTGCTGACCAACCCCT
>JACQAW010000364.1 GCA_016194725.1 Deltaproteobacteria bacterium | reverse complement strand
ATTCCCACGTTTTCGGTCTGTTCGCCCAAGCCTTTGTCGCGGGTGAACATGCATTGAAAGCTGGAGTTGAGTTTGAACTCAAAATTATTGGCGCAGCGTGAGCAAAGCATTCCCAGCTCCAGGGCCAGCTTGCTTTTAAGAAAAACGACCTCTTGGAGCTGCCGAAGCTCCAAATCAACGGAATAAATAGGGTTTTTGCCACTCGTCTTGGGCGGCTCGGCTTCTTGAAGGACCTTTACAACCTCAGCCAACCACGGGTCTTGCTCACTGAAGTGCAATAGTTTTGGCGTTTCTGATAGTTCGTACAGGTAGATTTTCATATATAATTTAAGAACGGAACCCTACATGGATTTAACAAAGCAAGTCAAGGATCGCCTGGCAAAACCGATCGTTCTGATTGGATTTATGGGCTGTGGCAAATCTACGCTGGGTTCTTTACTTGCGCGTCGGTCGGGCGCTGTTTTCGTCGATCTGGATGTTTTAATCGCCAAAAAGGCCGGGCGCACGATTCCTGAAATCTTTGCCCGGCAGGGCGAGCGTGGTTTTCGCCGGCTGGAGTCGCAGGTGCTCAAGGCCCAGCTGCATCCTGGCCGGGTGCTGGCCGCTGGCGGCGGGCTGGTGACGATACCATTGAATCGCGAGCTTCTGCGAAGTCGTCGGGCGCACGTGGTGTGGGTTGACGTGTCGTGGCCCAGCCTGTGGCAAAGGCTTGAGGAGGGCAGGAAAGGCGCAAGACCGCTTTTGGCGGATAAGGCGACGGGCAAGCCCAGGTCTGCGGCGGCAGTGAGGCGCCTTTGGAGCGCTCGGCGAGCAGTGTACCGCGAGACCGCCAACGTGCGGCTGGTGGTGCGCAAGGGTGAGCCGCCCGGGGCCACCGAAGCGCGGCTATGCAAGCTGCTTGGCCTATAAACAGAACGCTTTTACACCGTCGTAGGCTCCGCCGCCGGGAAACGCGGTGAGGTCCCGTCTGGACGACCAGATGCCAGCCACGCAGGTTGCCTGGGCCTCGGTCATTCCCGCACAGTAGGTCTTTACCGTGTCAAAACCGCTGCCGTCCTGAAACGACGATAAGTCGCGACGCGACGACCAGATTCCCGCGACACAGATGGCATCGGCTTGATTCAGGTTGGCGCAGTACGCTTTCACGCCATCGAAGGCGCCCCCGTTTGGAAACGAGTTCAGGTCGCGCAGGGAGGACCAGATGCCGGCCATGCAGGTGGCCTGGCCCTGGGAGAGTCCCGAGCAATAGGCTTTCACGCCATCGAAGGCGCCCCCGTTTGGAAACGAGTTCAGGTCGCGCATAGAGGACCAGATGCCGGCTACGCAAGTTGCCTGTGGCAGGTTTTCACCAATGCGGCTCGAGGCCAGAGCCGAGCCGTTGGTCGCAACCAAAAATGCGAGGGTGCACAGAAATAGTTTAGTTGTAAGCATGGCGTCTCCTGTCGGAATTTACAGCGAAAGCACGCGTAGCATTTACGCTATCGAGCGTCAATGAGTGGGCAGGGGGCGCCCCGTTGGCTAGCGGGCGCCGGAGCCCAGGTAGCGGAGCGTTTTTGGATCAAAGTGATTGCGTGCTCGGGCCGAGGTGCGCACGTGGGGGAAAAGGCGCTGCTGTATTCCATAAAAAAGGTGCAGGAAATTTTTCGGTGTGACCCCCAGCCGCCCGAATACCACGGGGTGCGCGGTCAGGTAGGTTGCACCACCGGCCAGGATGCCGCTATCCGCGACTACTGCGGCTTTGGCTCGTCGTTCAAGCTTGAGCGAACCCAGCGTGAGATGCGCGCCAGGCTTGGCGCCGACCGCCGAGCAGCCATCGCTGACGGCATAGAGGCTGTCGGGCGCGGCGCCACAGCACCAGAGCACGAACTCCGGATCCAGATGCAGCCCATCGGTGATGATCTCAGCCGTCAGTTGGCCACGTCGCAGGGGTGCTAGCAATCCGGGACTTCGGTGGTGGGTTCTCATGGCGTTGAAAAGGTGGGTGACACCGGTTGCGCCCGCGCCCACGGCGGCCCTGGCCTGGGTTGCATCGGCAAGGGTGTGCCCAAGCTGCACGCGGATGTTTCTTTGGGCCAGGTAGCGAATCAGCGGAAGTGCTCCAGGCATTTCAGGTGCCAGCGTGACAATCGTCACGTGACCGCAGGCGGCTCGCAGCAATTCATGAATGAGGGCAAGGTTTGGTTTTTTGAGGGCGCCCTTGGGGTGCGCGCCAGCCATGAGCGGATTCAGAAAGGGCCCTTCCAGATGCAGCCCCAAGGGGCGCGCCGCAAGAGTGCTCAGGAATTTTGGATTCGAGCAGCGTTCCAAAAACGCGCCCCAGCGCGCGCAGGCATCTCGCAGTAAACGTGGTTCGGCGGTCAGCAGCGTGGGTGCGAACGCCCCCGTGCCGTGGGAACCCAGGTTTTCGCAGGCGACGACCATTTCGTCGGGAGTGGCTGTCATGAAGTCGATGCCGCAGACGCCGTGCAGGTGAAGGTCCCAGAAGGGGGGAGTCGAAAGGGTTTTCATCTTAATATTTTTTTGGATTTCTGGAAGGGTTTGCCCGCGAGCTTGGCGTAGCCCCGCAGCTCTTTCATCATCTTCGCGAAGTCGTTGAAGCGCAGCTGCTGCGGGCCATCGCTATAGGCCTTGTCGGGGTGGGGGTGCACTTCGACCATGACCCCGTCGGCACCGGCCGCCACGGCGGCTTTGGCCATGGGAATCACGTAGCGCCACACGCCCGTGGCAT
>JACQAW010000363.1 GCA_016194725.1 Deltaproteobacteria bacterium | reverse complement strand
CCGGTCAAAGACCAAGAAGGGCACCAAGAAAGCGAACCGGGAAGACATCACTCTCAATAAAAAGAAAGCGAATTGCGCCAAAGCTAAAGATGCGAGAGACACCGCCATCGAAGACGGACTTTTGAAGAAAGCCAAAGACTGGGTTATCAATTCCGGGACCGGAACTGACGACACCACGTCAAGCACGGATTGTGTGACGACCTTATATAAATTTTATCACCCTACTACCGCACAAGCGCAGAAAAATCCCAGACCCACGAAGCGAGTGGTCACCGAAAACTGCGATAAAGCCATTTCAGTCCTAAGCAGAAACAAGACAAAAGAAAGCGGTCAGGCGACTTCGAGCGATGATAGCAAGTTCAAAGGTGATGAGTGCGCTGCCGTGGTTCGAGCCGCGATGCGCGAGGGCGGTAAATGCGAGGGTATGAGTATTCAAGCTTGCACGGACAAATACGGTTGCAGCAGCTCGATCAGCACAATCGAAACGACACAAGTCACGGGCCAGCTCACCGCGCAGGGCGTGCAGGTCATTTCGCAGGCCACCTCGGCCGTGGCTACCGCAAGCGTGCAAGCTACCGCGCAACAGGCAAACTCGGGCGCGCCGGGAACGTCGTCTGACGACGTCCACAAGAAAGCTCTGGAGTCGATGGCCAGTGCGCAGGATGCCGCTGCGGTGACTCAAGGGGTTGGAGCAGCTGCTCTGACTTCCATCGCCGTCGTGGAAACCGTCGTCGCCACCAGACAGTCACGCACTGCAAAAGAAGTCGAAGGAGGTCTAGATGTTCTTCTCACGCATAACAAACTCGTTAAAGAATACATCGCAGATCCGACCGACGAAAATTATCAGAGAGTTGCGACCGACTTCTCGACTAATATTGGTACTGATAACGCGGACGCACGTACCTATCTAAATAAAGAGAAAAATGCCAACGCAGACCCCATACTGATGACGTTCGACGAAGACAAAATCAGGACCCAGCTGGGTGTCAAAAAAGCGCTGGCGACTAAAGCCATGGGTCAGGCCGCCCAGCATTACGTGCAGGCCGGCGTGCTCGCAGTCGGCGCGGCCGTGAACGAGGCCGAAGCGAATGCGCTGCGAGAGGCCGCTCGTGCCATCGGCAACGACGTCTCGACCGGCGGCCCAGCCGCCCCGGCCTTCGTGACCACGGTAGCCGGCGGGCCCACCAGCTCGCTTGCCGATACCAACTCGCCAAACACCGGCGTCACTCAAACACTGGGCGATGCGCAGTCGGCAGCCACGGCTGAGCAAACCGGTCCTTCCGGCTCGGCGCCAGCCGGCGCAATTCCTCCGCCTCTTTTCGGCGGCGGCAGCAACCCGGGCGGTCTTAAAGATGCCGGCCCTGGCGTTTCGGGCGGCATGGCCGGCGTGGGCAGCTCCAGCGGCGGCGGCGGCCAGGCCAGCGGCGGTGGCGGCAGCGGCGGTGGTGGCGGCGACAGCGGCGGCGGCGACGCCAAAGCTGGCGACGAGACCGTGGGCGGTAAAACGAAATTCGAAGGTGCGGCAGCCGGCGCAGGCGGTTTTGCCGGTCCCGGCAGCAACGGCGTTCGCGATAAAAACACGGGCATGAACGGCTTGGAAGGCCTGCTGGCAGGGCTGCAGCCCGGCGCCAAGGACGACCGCAAACCGGCCAGCGACATCGTGGAATTCGGCAAGGACAAGGCGGCCGCCAAAGCCCAGGCGCAGTCCGATGAAGAGCAGGGAATCATGGGCCCGAACTCGAATCTCTTCAAGCGCGTGTCGAACACCACCGTCAGCTATTACAAGGTCGGAAAACTGAAGTAGTACCGACCTTAAAACAAAGCAGCTTGTGCCGGAAAAACACCAATACGATCATTGAGCGCCTCGGACTGTTTTCCTTCGCGTGTCAGAAAAAGCACCTTCGAATGATTGTACCGCTTCAAGAAACTGTCAGCGGAGCGTTTCAGCGAAAGATTGATGTCTGCGCGGGAACGCACCCCGATAATTCCCAGGACACCTTGGCTGGTGCGAATGCCCAGCGGAACCTGGGCCCCGCCGCGTGTCCGGAAACAGAAGTACTGGGCATGCTCGCCAATTCGGTAACTGAATTGAGCGCGTGCGTTACGGTAGATCAACGTGATCCAATCCTGGTCATCCGATAAAGCAGTGGCGGCAAAATGAGAACGTTCGAGCTGGTCTTCGAACCAGAACAGATCGCCCTTATAATCGCCTTCGACGGGAATTCTGCGGAGCAAAAATACCGATTCCAGCGCGTGCAAGAGGTGTTGCTGAGTCGACTCGGCGATGCGGAGAGACTTTCGAAGCGAGCCGGGCCGGATGATTTGAAGAGGCGCTGACGCCAGCGCCATGCAGTAATCATGAATGCGTTGAAAGGGAAGGCTTGTTCGATACACCAGCCGCAAATCACGATCCAGGATCGTTTCGGTCAGATCGCGAAGAAGATTCTTTCGGGTGTCGCCGTCACGAAGGTGAAAAAGACCCGGAAGACCGCCACGCTCGAGATATTTCTCAATAGCCTTGGAGCGTCTGCCGTGTTCCGAGCGGGCACGTTCAGCGACGTCGACCAGGCTTTGAATCGCCGGAGTGCGTACCGCATCGAACAGAAAAGAGCTGTTCGGCTCGCCTTCGATTTCCGTCAAAACAAAAGGGTGCAACTCCAGATTCGAAATCCTGCCGGTCAGGGACTCTCGAATGGCCCTTCGACTCGTGAACCTTACTGAGCCGCTTAAAATGAAGCGTCCTGGAATTTGACTTGTTCCGATCCGGACCTTCATGGCGGGAAACACGCCGGGTACGAGTTGGCATTCATCGATTCCGGAGCGGTTCGCCTTCATGGAAGCGATGAATTTCTTGGGGGATCCTAACGCCGCCCGCAGGGAATCTTCATCATCCAGCGTGACGTATTCCTTGGCAACTCGCTGCAAGAACGTCGTTTTTCCCACCTGTCGATGCCCAAGAATTCCTACAACCCTGGCGTTTCCAATCAATTTGTCGAACGGCTCCTGCAAGTGACGATCTCGAATATGAGGCATTATAGCCATGTATACCAGAATATGCATTGGATGCAAATTCCTTAATAATTGTGATAAATACGCATCCAGTGCTCAAATACCATTTCCCTAGCGCGCGTCCAGTTCGGCCTGGCCCAGGTGCAAACCTTCATTACTCGTGATTTCAACCACCCAATGCCCCGGCGCAAGACCCTGTGGAGGAGCGCACGAAATCGTGTGCTCGGTGGTGCGTATCAACGCCGCTACTTTATGCTTACGGCCACCGTCGCCCAGCCAGTTGCACCAGACGCGGTAGGCGCGCCAACGCGCCTGCCAGCGCACGCCCAGCACGACCGGCTGCCCGGCGGCGGCGCTGCCCGGCGCGGTCAGACGGGCCTGCGGCGCTCCCAATCCAATTGACGAAAGCGGCACCTCGGCGTCGATGGTCACGCTCTTGCGCATCAGCACCTGATTTCCGTCGTCCTGGTCGACGATCGCGACTTTCCAAACACCAGCCTCCAGGGGCAGAGGCTCTTCCAGAAAAAGATGGGTGCGCGAATTTTTCATCTCGTAGATATAGGGATAGGAGTGCACCGCTCCACGGGGGTCGGTCCAGTCCACGCTAAGCCTGTGCCGCTCGGTATAGCTTTGCCAGGTGATCCAGGCAATGAGCTGCTCGTAGGGGTTGGCGCGTGCAAGCACCTCGAACGTTTCCTCGCCGGCCTGATGCAGGAAGCGCCCAACGGCCAGCGACTTGGGGCCGTGGCGCCACACGTTGGCGGCGGTGGCGTCGCTTTCGAGCAGCATATCGCAGCCGTCCAGCCGACGCACATACGCGGGTGTCATGCCGGCAAACCACTCGGTTAAAGCCTGGGTGTAGGACTCCAGCTGCGGCTTTAGCCGCGAACCCGCCGGCCCTTTAAGCCCGGCCAGCCCGGCCAGATTAACCTTTTCGTCTGGGTCGGCTGACAGATCGTAAAGTTCGGGCTTTTCCTTATCGGTCATGCCCGCAATGAACTTCCACTGCCCATCGCGCAGCCCCCACTGCTCGGGCGGGGTGCTCTTGTAGAAGAACACCGTGCGCGGCTCATACGACGGCGAAAACAGGTTTTGCCCAAGCTGGGTATTGCCGCCAACTCGGGCAAGCCTGGCCAGCGTGGGCAAAACGTCGCCGCTCGAGGCCACCCGGCCCGAGCGCAGCGGCCCGGCGTTGAACGTCGCATCGAGCACGATCAGAAAACCGCGCATGTTCTCATCGTAAAGGCGATTGCCGTGCAGCACATTGCCCGCATGCAGATCACCAAACGCTTCGCCATGGTCACCGGTCAGCACGACGAGCGTGTCGTCGAGCAGCCCGCGGTAAGCCAGGTTGCCCAGCAGTTTTCCCAGCACGTAGTCGGTGTAGTGCAACGAGTTGCGATAGCGGTTGGCCGCCGTATCGTCCTTGAAGGGATGCGCATAATCTCGGGGCGTGCCATACGGATGATGGGTTGAGATGGTCAGAAACTGCAGAAAAAATGGCCGCTCGCGGCCCGGCTTGTCGGGGCCATCCAGCCAGTTCAGAATTTCAAGCCCCACCTTGTCTTCGCTACCGCCCCACGAGTGCACGCGATGGTCTTGCTGGTAGTACATGGGCGCTTCGCCAAAATCAAAATACTTATCAAAGCCGCCCACGCTCTTGTACAGCACCGATAGCCGCTCGGCCTCGAGCACAGGGGCCGAAAACAGGGCTGTTGTATAACCCGCGCGATGCATCTGGCTGGTCAACGTGGGCGCGACATACTTGCAGTCGATGGCATCGTCAAAACCACCCCACGTCATGGCATAGCCCCCCGTATTCAGGGGCTGGTGCGCGCGCGTGGTGGCCGGATAAATTCCATACAGCGAATCGAAGATCACCGCGTGCGACTCGTACTCGTGCAGAAAGGGCGTGACCTCGGGCGAAAAACCGCCCCGTGAAAGCAGCAGCTGCTTAGCTCCCACCGACTCAAGCACGATGAAAATAATATTGGGCGCGCGTTTTCGCCGGGCTCGCGCGGTGGCAAAGCTTGCCAGCGCGCGGGTCACATCGCCGGCTTCTTCGAAATGCCCGTAGCGCGGCATGAAAAGCGCGCGCTCAAGCGGCGCCCGGGCCAACCCGGTGGCCCCCGCCGTGGCGCCCGGGCGATGGCCTGCGCCAAACCACGCCAATACTGGATGATGATCCAAGGCAAAGGTTTCGGTGCCTGAGACCAGAAGAATACTGACCAGAACGTAATGCACGAGCCAGAAGCTCCAGAGCTGCCGCTTCCAGTCCACCCTAGCGGGCGCGGGACTAGTGCGAGCTCCAAACAGCAACCACGCGACGCCCACGCTCATGAATAGCACCAGGGCCAGGTTAAAAAGGCTGACCCCGTCAACCTCGGCCAGGAGTGAGTCGAGAAAAACCGTCCAGCGCGTCGACCCCTGATTCATCGAGGGCGTGAAATGCGCCAGAAAAAGCCGATACGCGATTTGATCGAGCACCACGCAGCAATTGAGCAACGTCAGCGCCACCAGAAACACCAGCTCCAATTGCCGCCTGCCCGCCACGAAAAAACAAACCGCGCCCAGGCCCGCAGCCACCGCCAGATTTTCGAGCTGAAAAAACGGCAGGCGCGCCAGAAACAAAAACGTGCCGCGAGTATCGGCATGTACGGCGCAGAAAAAGTTTTCGAGCTGGACGACGACCAGAAACGCCGCGTGAATTGCTGCGACGAGAATTGCCGTTTTCATTCGGGATGCCCGCAACCAGATCTCCTGTACTTTGATTTTAGAATATTTGTCTTTGGACTGCTTGATTTCCAGCACTCCGGCATCGAGCGTCCTACCCCCTTGGATTGCTTGCCTTTCAAGCCCAGCCAGATTTGCCGCCCACCGGAGTTGATTACCCGAGTAATAAAGTAGTACAATGATGCTATTGGGGAAAGCGTCAATTACCGGGGGACGTATGCTTGATTT
>JACQAW010000418.1 GCA_016194725.1 Deltaproteobacteria bacterium | reverse complement strand
CAAAAAAAGCAGAAGTACTCGGTCGACAATGAAGCGATCCGCGAATATTTTCCGGTCGACCAGGTCATCACGGCGGTGTTCGACATTTACCAGCACCTGCTTACGGTGAAGTTCACTGAAATCACGCCCGCCTACGCCTGGGCTCCCGACGTCAGGCTTTTCGAAGTTCGCGACGCGGTACCGGGCTCGAACAACGCCCTGATCGGCCATTTCTACCTCGATCTTTATCCGCGCGAAAACAAGTACAAGCACTTTGCGGCTTTCGACATCATTCACGCACGCCGCAACAAAGACGGCAGCTACCACACGCCAGTCTCATCGGTAGTCGGTAACTTTCCAAAAGCGGCACCGGGCAAACCCGCCCTGCTGCTGCACGACGACGTGGAAACGTTCTTCCACGAGTTCGGCCACATTATGCACCAGACGCTCACCTCCGCGCGCTACTCGTCGCTGGCCGGCACCAACGTGCGCGGCGACTTCGTCGAAGCTCCGTCGCAGATGCTGGAAAACTGGGTCTGGAACCGCGACATCCTTCGCAAGATTTCCAAGCACTATAAAACCGGTGCGCCACTGCCCGATACCCTCCTTGACCAGATGATCGCGGCCAAGCACGCCAACGAAGGCATTACCTGGTCACGCCAGCTTTTCTTCGCCACCTTCGACATGCTCATTCACACGTCTGGCGAAAAGGTCGACACCACCAAGGCCTGGAACGATCTGGCGCCTCAGATTTTTCTCATGAGCGAAACCGACGGTGCTGCGGCACAGGCCAGCTTCGGGCATCTGATGGGCGGCTACGACGCCGGCTACTACGGCTATCTGTGGTCGAAGGTTTATGCGCAGGATATGTTCACGGTGTTCGAGCAGGCCGGGCTGGAAAGCCCCGTTGCCGGCGCCAGGTACCGCGAGTGGATTCTCAAGCCCGGCGGAACGCAGGAGCCCGAAGTCCTGATTACGAATTTTCTGGGACGCGCACCTAACAAAGATGCGTTTTACCGCAGTCTTGGGATTGGGCCTTCGTCGGCGCTGAAGTAGCAGTCAAACCCATACCCAAGGCCGTAGTAACAGCACAGGCTTCGGAGCATGTGGCTTCACGTAGTCCGCTAGGTACTGAAAAGGTGTGTCACGAAGGTGCCCAAAATTCAGCACCCAACCCGCCGCACACAGGTCCCGCTGACACATCATGCAGTAATCCCCCGCCAATCCGACGGCTTGGCCAAACGCGTTTTGGCCCCCCGCCTGCATTACTCATAGGTCATGAGAGACCTCACTTACTTCGCAATAAGCGCCCCGACCTCCCCCATGTTTTTTCTGACTGGCTCGTATGAATGACACAACACTCGTGGCTGTAACGGTTACCGGACTGGCGACCACCGCAATCCTCTTCGGTTACGGTGTCGCGCCCGTTCTGGCGGGAATGGCCGTAAGTCTTCTGGTACCGACGCTTGTATTCAAGCTTGTCACGCATCGCCGCCGCAAAAAGTTCCGGCGGTGAAGGGAATGAAGCTTGCAGAACTCAGAATTGATTTTGGCTCATGGATCGTGCCCATCGAGCTCATGGATGAGCAGTTCCCATCTCCGACATCCTCCCCCAACCGACCGGGCCGCAATAGCTGGGGCTGACCTAGCAGCGACCCGGTCGGAATCTAACGAAAATGAGCGGTCAACGATGCTGTCCGTTAACATCGTCCATAAAGTCTGCTAGCGTCAGCCACGATGTTACCGTCTGCCGCAGAACTCCAATATTTTATCGAGGTCGCAAGCACGCTCAACGTCTCGCGCGCAGCCGAGCGCTTGGGCATCAGCCAACCCACGCTGAGCCTGGCCATTCAGCGGCTCGAAACCTCTTTTGGGCTGCCACTGCTTATTCGCAGCAAATCGGGCGTGCGACTGACGCAGGCTGGCCAGAAGCTGGTCACGCAGGCGCGCGGCCTGCTGCTGGACTGGGAAAAAATTCGCGGCGACGCGCTCAAGGATGCCAGCGAGGTCAGCGGCCGCTACGTCATAGGCTGTCACCCGTCGGTTGCGCTGTATTCCCTTCCGCATGTTCTGCCCGAGCTGGTCGAGCAGCACCAGGGCTTGGATATCAAGCTGGTACACGATCTGTCGCGTAAGATTACCGAAGACGTGGTGAGCTTTAAAATTGATTTCGGCATCGTGGTCAATCCCACCGAACACCCCGATCTGGTCATCAAGCTGCTGTGCACGGACGAGGTCTCGGTCTGGGGCGCCAGCCCGGCGCGCAATGCCGATGTTCTGATCTGCGACCCTGAATTGCTGCAAACCCAGTCGCTGCTCAAGCAACTTTCGGCGTTGGCATTCTGCCGGCGCGTGTGGCCACGCGCACACCGTCGCTTGAATTGAAACGAATCAGCGATTTGAAGTTCCACGACCGGGTGTGCCTGGTGTACCGATCCGATGCGCAGAAGTCGAAGGCCAGCCGCTCGCTGGCCAAAGCGATCGAAGATAAAATTCGTAAAATGTGCTAGTTTCGCCCCACTTATGGCGCGAATTGCGGAACCCAGCTACGAAAACCTTCATGCCGCGGCCCAGCTGCTGCGCAAGGGTGAAGTCGTGGGCATGCCCACCGAAACGGTATATGGGCTGGCCGGCTCGGTATTCGACGAGTCGGCATTGGCTCGAATTTTTGCCGTAAAGGAGCGCCCCACGTTTGATCCGCTGATTGTGCACCTGGGCTCGGAAGTCTTGATGTCCGAGCCGCTGGTGGCGCTTGCCAAGCTGGAGCTGGTGAGGCTTGACGCGCTCAATGAGCTGGCGCGCGGCAGGACTGGGGCCTTGATGCGCGCCTTTTGGCCCGGACCCTTGACTGTGGTTCTGCCCAAAACCAGTCGCGTGCCCGATCTGGCCACCAGCGGCTTGCCCACGGTCGGGCTGCGCGTGCCCCGGCACCCCGTGGCACAGGCGTTGATCGCCGCCGCCGGCGTGCCCCTGGCCGCGCCCAGCGCAAACCGTTTCGGCCGCATCAGTCCCACCACTGCCCGGCATGTTGATACCGAGCTTGGCGACCGCATCCCGCTGATTCTTGACGGCGGATCCTGCGCTATCGGCCTGGAATCGACGGTCGTGACGGTGCTTGAAGATGGCCACGTGATTCTGCTGCGCCCGGGAGCGATAACTCGCGAGTCTTTGGAGCAGGTCACTGGTACACCTATGGACGTCGCGGGCAAGCCCTATGCACATACATTGGGGTTATCGGCCCCAGGAATGCTCGAGAGCCATTATGCGCCGGCACGACGCCTGGTGCTGCTGCCCACGAGCGTAAGCCAGCTCGATGCCCAAACCGCCCTTCGCCTGGCGCAGGATGCGGGTCCTAAGATCGGACTACTGCTCCAGGCCGGCAATGCGGGCGAACTTGGCCGTAAATTCGGGCAGTTGACCGGGCGCGAGGTCGTTGCCCTCTCACTTAGTCGCGAGGGCGACGTGGCCCAAGCCGCACGCAATCTTTTTTCGTCCCTGCGCAGCCTGGACGAATCGGGTGCGACTCTCCTGTTTGCCGAGCCCTGCGTGGGTCAAACCGGCCTGGCCCACGCCATCGCCGACCGCCTTAACCGGGCCGCCGCCAAGACTTGAAGACGGCTGATTTTCCAGGTAATGAACACCATCAATTATTCATCGAGGTGCACCATGCTGACAATAGGACAGGCCTTTCCCGATTTTTCGCTCCAGAACCAGAACGGCAAAACCGTTTCATTGCAAGATTACGCCGGCAAATGGCTCGTGCTGTATGTTTACCCCAAGGATGATACCCCCGGCTGCACGATTCAGGGCAAGTCGTTCACGGCAAGCAAACACGATTTCGACGAGGCCGGTATTACGGTCGTTGGTCTGAGCCAGGACGACGTAGCTTCACACCAGAATTTCTGCAACAAGTTCAGCTTCAAAATAGATCTGCTGTCCGACGTCAAGGCCGAGCTGCTCACCGCTGCCGGCGTGGGCCAGAGCGAATGGAAGGGCACGATGTACTGGGACCGCACCAGCTTCGTCATCGACCCCCGCGGCCTGCTGCGCAAGATCTATCTCAAAGTCGACCCGAACGGCCACGAGCGCGTGCTGCTCGCCGACATCAAGGCCTTGCAAGCCCATTGAAGAATATCAATGACGAGCTTTGTTAACCTGGCCTTCTATAAATTCATCGACTTTGACGCGGCAGAATTGCCTCCATTGAAGAAGGCTCTACTGACCGAGTGCCAGCGCCTGGGAATGCGCGGCACGATTCTGCTGGCGCCCGAAGGCCTGAATGGCGTGCTTGCCGCTACATCAGAGTCGGCTGCATTATTCAAGGAGCACCTTCAGGGCCTACCCAAGGTGGGCTCGATCGCTTTTAAGGAAAGCGAAAGCGCGGAGCAACCTTTCACCCGAATGCTGGTGCGGCTGAAAAAAGAAATCATCTCGATGGGTCGTCCCGAAATCAAGCCTTCGCGCTTCACGGGCCCGCGCCTAACTCCCACCGAGCTGAAGCAATGGCTCGACGAAAAACGCGAGATCATCGTGCTCGACACTCGCAATGACTACGAGGTGCGGCTGGGCACGTTCACTGGTGCCCTGGACCTGGATCTGAAAACGTTCCGCCAGTTTCCGCGGGCCGTGCGCGCGCTGCCCACTGAGCTGAAAGACAAAACCATCGTCAGCTTCTGCACGGGCGGAATTCGCTGCGAAAAGGCCTCGGCTCTGCTCATGAACGAAGGTTTTACGAACGTGTACCAGCTCGACGGCGGCATTCTGAAATATTTTGAGCAGGTGGGCGCAAGCCACTACGACGGCGAGTGCTTCGTTTTTGACTACCGGGTGGCGGTGGACAGCAGTCTTAAAGAAACCGGCGCGGTGCTTTGCTACAACTGCCAAAACCCCGTTACGCTGGCCGAACAGCAGAGCCCTCAGTACGTTGCCGAGGTTTCGTGCCCCTATTGCAATGACAAACCCAAACAGCACAAAGAACGCATCGCCGTCGAGCTCGCTGGCGCATGAAGCTGGGGCTGTGGTTTGCCGCGATTTTAGCCCTGAGCCCGCTCGTCGCCCACGCTGCGACGCCCGACTGGAGCATTGCCGTTTACGCGGCCACCGACGAAGAGGACCTGGGCCCCTTTGGCGCGCTCATGGTCAAAAAGCTGCTGCGAGCGCCGCTTTCGGACCGCGTACAGCTGCTTGTCGAATACGACGGCTTCGGCAACCACGGCGTAAAACGCGCGATTCGCCACGGACGTGGCCGCGCGCAAACCAGCCAGCTTGTCGAACACGACTCGGCCAGCCCCGAGGCCCTGGCGGCTTTCTTCAAGTGGGCTGCCGACAACTCGACGGGCCGGCACCGGCTGCTGGTCATCGGCACCCACTCATGGGGCTGGAAGGGCATCATTCAGGATTATACGGTTCCGGGTCGGCCCGACGACAACACGCTGCTGCCCCTGCGCGATTTTGCGCGCGTTTTGCGCGAAAGCGAACTGCATCCCGACGTGCTTTTTTTCGACAGCTGCATTCTGGGCACGGTGGAAGCCATTGACCAGCTGCGCGGCACCGCGCGCTACATCGTCGCCTCGGAGCGCGAAACTCCCTACGCCGGCTTTCCGTATTCCGTGCTTTTAACCGCGCTGGGCAACGGGCCCGTCGAGCCCCGCGAGGTAGCCCGCCGAATTCCTGAAGCTTACGTGGCCGCCTTTGCCCGCGACGGCGAGTACGCGAAGGTCGAAGGCGAATACGATATCGTCACCACGGTCGCGCTGGACATGGCCAACTGGGATGCCTTCACGCGCGGCTATCGGGATTTGGTCGGGGCGCTCAAGCGCGCGGGCCTGCGCGAGGTGCTGCGGCAACAGCCGCAGTGGCCGTCACGCATCTGGGATGGCGACCACAATGTCGATATCATCGAACTGCTGCACCGGCTTCCCCTGCTGCTGCCCAACGACGAGGTCAGCACACGTGCCGGCGAGCTGGCCACTCAGCTGGCCTACCCCAGCGGTGCCGCCGAAAAAAGCGCGCAGAGCTTTCAGCTCGACCCGGCCAGGATGAGCCGCTTTGAACTGCAGCTCGAGGGCGACGAAAACATGTCCGAGCAAGATGCGCTGCCCTCTTTCAAGAAAGCGTGGCAGGCCGCAAATCAGGATTTGCCCGGCCTGGACGCGCTGGAGCTGGCCGTTGTTCGAAGCCGTGAGCAGCCCAGTTATCTGGTGCGCGGTACGGTTACGGCTCCGCTCGAGCTGCGGCCCTGGCTGCCAGGCACCCGGCACATTCGGCTTTCGTACATCGACCGCGAGGGCAACTGGCAGCGCCGCTCGTTTAAGCGCGACGAGGATTATGTCGCCGTCACGGAATTTCCGCCCTCAAGTGTTTTGCTCGCCGAGGCGCATAGCCAGGGCGCGCCGTTCATTCACGGGCTGGGCATCGACTTTTTTCCACTCATGGAGGAGAACGAGGAACGCTCGGAAGATGCGGCCTCGGGCCTGAGTGGCCCGGCGTTTTATAAATTTCTGAGCTGGAACCGCCGGACCGGCTGGGGCGACCTGATTTTGCTCCGCGACTGATTCCCCCTATTGGCTGCGATGCATTCAGGCTGCTTGCTTGTGCTCGTCGACGGAACCCGAATGTCCGTCGTGTCCACTCACCGGACCCGCCCCGTGACCGTGGCCTGCGCCCTTATCCAGCTCGTCCAGATGCAGCGCGAACAGGCAGCCGAACATCAGGCAGCTGACGCAGAAGTGAACCCAGAGCATGATCAAAATCAGGGTGCTGAATATGCCGTAGCTCGATTGAATCGCGTGGGTGTTGTAATGCAGATAGATCCAGTACACCGAGCGGCTCGCGAGCAGCAGGCCCGTAAATACCAGCGAACCCACGAGCGACGACTTGATGCTCACCTTCACGGGCAGCAGTAATTTGTAGAGCAGCATGACGATGCCGATGCTGACGAGGCCCAGCAGCGCTCTGCTATGCGCTCCGAAATAAAGCACATCCTGCGCTTCCAGCGGCAACGTTTGCAGCCAGAACGGAATCTTGTCGGTCTTGCCCGCCATTTCGCAGAAAACGATGGTCGCGATGAATACGGCGAAAAGCCCCAGGGTCGATAAGGCCAGCGCCAGCTGCGTCGTGTGCGCGCGATGCTCGTGGTGGTGATCCTCTGGTAACGCCTCGATTGCCGCAAGCAGCGCCTTGAACAGCCCCAGCCCCGACCAGCCCAGCAGTACGGCGTTCATCCAGCTCGTCACCGCGTTGCCTTTGATGACGTCAAACAGCCCCTTTTCAATCCACGATTGCATTGCCGGCACGAACTCGCGCAGCATGCGCAGCACCATCGGTGCCGAGCGGGCGTGCCCTTCGTCGCCGATCAGCTGCCCTACCAGGTACACCGTGAACGCCAGCAGCGGAAAGACTGAAAATATGGCGTAAAACGAAACCGACGCCGCCTGATTGCCCAGATGCCGGCCCTTGTAATCGCTGAAAGCCGCGATGGCCGTATTCATCAATTTCTTGGCGAACTGCGTTCCGCCGCCGATGAACTTCTTTTCGATATTAACTAATGTTGCCACGTAGGCTTATCGGCAAAATAGGCCGGATCTTGAACCCGCCGTTACTTTGGATTACCAAAGAAACCGCCTGTGTCACTGGGACACCGTCAGATTGTGCCCACTATCGGAAGCCGCGGCTTGGCGTATTCGCCCGTCAAGCGTGACTGCAAAGCCTCAAGCGTTCGGGCATTAAGCCACTCCACCTGCTCGTCGGGCGTCAGCGCAGTGCGCTGCTCGGGCGTAAGCTCAATGGGCTTTTCATAATAGAAGTCCATCTTCGCGGGCAATGGCACGATGGTGGCGGCAACCAGGGCAATCAGCGCGGCCTGCTCCGTTTTTTCAAAAAACAGCCCGGGCAGGAACGGCAGTCCTCTTAAAGTTATAGGAACACCGCGCAGGCGATATTTTTTCTGAAAATCGAGCAGCTCGGCAATCCAGTCCGCGCGCTCAAGCACGATAACCTGCTCATGCCCGCCCACGTTGGTGACGGGGACAATCGGAATACCCGCGTCCAGAGCCAGCCGCGCATAACCCTTGCGCCCATCGAACTCCACCTTGGCGCGATCGCGATACGGCCGGAGCGCATCGCGGTCGCCACCGGGATACACCATGACGGAATACCCCTTGGCCAGAGCCTCGCGCGCGTATTCGCCTTTTGCCGGAATCGCGCCAAGCTTGGGCAGCCACCAGTTCAACGTCCAGTGCTCGAGCGCGAAGTCGTGGGTCAGAGCCAAAGGCAGGGGCACTTCCTTCGGAGCGTGGCGCAGCCACCCCTCCAGGATCATGAAGACCTCTAAGCCCAGCACCCCATTGTGATTGCCCACGAAGAGCGCGGGGCCGGATGGAATGTTTCCGGCGCCGTGGTAGCCCACTCGGAAATAGCGCTCGTAGAAAAAACTGAAGATGGGGCGCAGGCGTTCGACGAATTTGGGGTCGTAGCGGTCCTGGGAATGGCGGATTGGGGGAATTGCCATAGCGAAGAGATATATCGGGATAAGGGCGGTGATGCAACCGGGACGGCAACCTCGGTTTCGGTTGCGGTTTCCGTTCGCGTTTCGGTATCGGAATCGGCGGTCGGTACTGTTTCCGAAACAGTACCGAAACATCAACTGAATCCGAAACGCGAACGGAAACCGAAACTGAATCCCCGCATTGCCCCCGTGTCCAAACTCTGGCCAGAAAGAGCCATTATCCTATATATTTTACCGCACCGCTCCATCTATGTGCCCGATTTAATTCACCTTCAGCCCGGCATATCGCTTGCTCTATGGTCGCCCGTCACTAGGAGGTGACCTGTGAAAGTCATTAATATGAAAACTTATCGAGTGTTCAAGCAGCGCGTGGCCTTGGAAGCGCGTTATCGGCACTCGTTGCTCAAGATGGGCAAAGCGGAACTTCTTCAAGAACTGCTGAATTACCACGAATGCTACCAGCGCGACCCGCACGATATTGGCGTCACTTTGCGCGGCCAGCATCTGATGGACGTGCTCGAAGATCGCGCCGAGCTTGCCGAGCTGCAGGAGCTTTCGCGTGAATTTCAAGTGAAGCTCAAAACGCGGCTCTACGAGCAAATGCAGTCCATCGGCGAGTGACATCCACCTCACTGCTCGCTGATATTCCTGAAAAATGAGTGGCCGAACGCGTTCACCGATAGCCCCGTGAACTTCGGTTTCAGGAAATACTGCAGCTGCGGAAAGTACAGCGGAATGATCGCGGCCTCATCCTGAAGCAATAGCTTTTGCGCCTCGACGTAAATCCTGGCGCGCTCGCCGGCATCGGCGGTGGCCGCTCCTTTGTGAATAAGGGCGTCGTAGGCCGCATTTTTCCAGAACGTGCGGTTGTTTCCCGTGTCCGAAAGAAAAACCGAGAAAATCGAATCAGGGTCGGCATAGTCGGCAGCCCAGCAGCCGTAAAAGATCGGCGCGATCTTCATCGAAATACGATTGTGGTATTCCGGCATGTTGTACGTGCCGATGGCCAGCTTGACACCGAGGTTACGCTCCAGCGATTCGCTGAGAATCGCGCCAAGACGGGCATTCTGATCGCTGGCGTAGATAGTGAATTCCAGTTTGGGCAGCTTGCCCACTTCGCCGATCGCCTCACCCAGCAGCTGTTTTGCCTTTGCAGGGTCAAAGGGCAGCGTACTGCCCTTGCCGGCCGGAAACAGCAGCGTAGGCGCAAAGGCATCGGCAGCGCCCGCCTCTGCCGCCGCCTTCTGCGCGATGGCGGTACGATCAATGGCCATGGCAAAGGCCTGTCTGATCTTTTTCAGGCTGAAGGGAAAAATGGAAACGTTGAAATAAAGCGAGCACACCTTGAAGATCGAAGTCTTCTTCAGAAAGGCCAAGATGCCGGAATCCTCGACGTCGCTTTGCGTGCCGTAAAACATCGAGTAATCGACCTCGCCCGCGGCAAACGCTTTCAGCGCGTTGCTCTCTTCGTTGATGATTTTGAACGTGACCGAGTCCAGCCTGGGCCGGTCACCGTGATAGAGCTCGTTGCGCTTCATGACGATTTGCGAATGGGGCACGTACGAAACCGGAACAAACGGCCCCAGCACCACGATTTTTCCCGGCTGCTCCCAGGCTGGCCCGAACTTTTCAACCAGGTCCTGCCGTACCGGGAATGTCGACCAGAACGAAAAAAGCTGCAGGAAAAAAGATTTCGGGCTACGCAGCCTCAGCTGAATCTTATCGGTGCCGATAGCGCTGACTCCCACGAGCGCCCGGTTTTTCAGTTTTCCCGCATGATAATCTTCGGCCCCTTCGATATCGAACAGCAGATATGCATAGCTCGCGCCCAACGAAGGCGATAAAAGGCGTAACCAGGAAAAGACAAAATCGGCGGCAACCAACGGCTTGCCGTCGGACCATTTCACGCCCGGCCGCAGCTTGAAGTCATAGGTTTTGCCGTCGGCACTGACCGTCCATTCCTGCGCAAGCGCTGGAGCAATCTTCATCTGCTTGTCGAACTCAACCAGCCCTTCCATCATGTTCATGAGAATGGGCGCCTCTTTGCCGTAGGCCAGGTTCCAGTCAAAGTGCAGCGGGTCATCGAGCAGGCGAACCTTGAAGTCGCCACTGGCCAGCGCAAGGCCCGGCGCAGTGAGCAGGGCCAGCAGCAACTCAATGAGCACAGTGCCCGGCCTTTCGGCTCTCGAGGCTGCGCGCGTCCAGGTCGGCGCGCAGCTTACGCAGGTAATCGCGCCCCGGCTCGGCCCAGCGATCGCCGCGATAGGCGGTTTTCTCGGTGAAGATCATGCTGTTCTCGAAGGCGCGATATTCGGAATGCCCGATCATGTTGTCGATAGTCGGGTGACGCGCCACCATGCCGTTGATCAGCAGCTCATTGGCCCGGCGTTGCTGGGGCGTAAGCGGAAACGAGGGGCCACCGATGTTCTCGATGCAAAGCGCGTTGCGATTCAACCCAACCGTATGCCGGGCAATCAGGTTTTCGGGCATCAACCGATAGACCGTGCCATCACGGTCGACGATGTAGTGACAACTCACGTTTACGTCGTGGGTATCGGGCATCGTAGTGGCGCCAAAACCCTTCAAAATAGCTTCCAAAGTACCAGGACCGGAATCGGTCCAGTGCGTAACGATAGTCGTCGGCTCCTCAAGTTTCTCCGAGTCATTGCCGGTGTGGTGCTTGAGGTAGGCCTTCATCAGCTTGGTGCGCTCGGGTGGCCAGGGCAGAGGGCTATCGATCATGTTCAGCTCGTTCTCGTCGGTGGCGTCGGCACCAAGACACGAAGGCAGCAAAAAGGCGCTGAGCCGCGTGGCCTTGGCGTAGCAGCTCTGCAACGCGCGGCCCAGCGGCAGCGAAACATCGAGCGGTGGCCGTTCACGGGTATGCACCCAGTTTTGCTCGGGCGCCGCGGCCAGGGCGACAATATCGTCAACCAGCTTGGCCAATGGAGGCTCACCCGCGCCGCTGCCACCCGCAAGAATCCTGCATTTCTCCGCAGCCGCGCAGACGCGTTCATGATCGCTGGTGCCTGCCAGCGCGCCGGGTACCGAAAAAAATATGGCGTATGCCAGTATGCCCGCGCTTGCGGCCTGATAAAGCTTCACGATCCCCCGCTATTGTCTCGATTATCTCACGCCTGCCGGCAACAAACAAATGCCTCACCAGCCGCATAAAACTTGGACAGCCGGCCTGCGCAAATCCTTGAAACCATTCAGCTGACTCCCGGCATGCCGAGTGCAAGGTAGTGGGCCCATGAAGGTAGAAGCATTCATATTTACGGTATTCCTGGCGCTTTCGGCGATCACCTGCATGGCCGCACCTCCATTTTCGGTGGAAGAAAAAATTCCTCAGGCGATTGAAAGTTACTACAGTCCCCGAATCTGCAATGTGCTGAAAGCCTGGCCGCCGCGCGATGTGCCGCGGGAAGAAGACCGCGCTCCCGACCTTAAAGAGGTGCGCGTGCTGGGCCGCGAGGGCAATCGGGTCACGACCGCGTGGGAAACCAGGTCGCCTGTGTTTTTCGTGCCCAACACGACATACGAGCTCATCTGGACGGTCGATGCCAGCCAGGCGCAGCGCATGGTTTATCGCTTTCAGCTCAAGTCGAGCAACCATTTAAAGTCTTCAGATACGCTCATCGTGCTCGAAGCGCGGGGCGATTCGACGCTGCTGACGACCTACGATTACTTTCAGCTCGACCTGGGGTTCGTGGGCGCATTTGCCACCGTTCACAAAATCTGGAAAAAAACTTTTGAAGGCTACTATATGGGCGACATCGCGCTGAAGGCCCAGGCCGAGCACCCCGACTGGAACGCCAAACAGATTCGAAAAGAAAGCGAACAGATGCTCGACAAATTTCCCGTCGAGCCAATCCAGTTCACCTCGAATTCGGCGCTTGAGCAGACCGAGCCGGTCAAAGTGACCTCGCTGCACTAAAACTATTTCAGGGGCAGCCAACTCCGGTTGCATTTCGCCTGTATTCAAGCGATGAAAGGGAATGCCCGTACCCTTTGTCGAGCCCGCCGCTCTGGACCCCACATTTGCAGTCGAGATTCGCTACGCCACGACCAATAACTTCACGGGCAAGGTTGTTTACCCGGCAGCCCGGTGCCTTTTGCGCAAAGAGGTCGCGCAGTCCCTGGCGCGCGTGCAGCGCAAGCTCAGCCGTGAGGGCCTGGGGCTCAAACTCTGGGACTGCTATCGCCCCTTCAGCGTACAGAAACAATTCTGGGCTCTGGTGCCCGACGAACGCTATGTGGCCCGGCCCATTGAAAAAGATGGCAAACCCATCGCGGGTTCCAAACACAACAGGGGAGCAGCCGTTGACCTGACCTTGCTCGATGCCCAGGGCCAGGAGCTCGAGATGCCCTCGGGATACGATGATTTTTCCGAACGTGCGCATCGGGATTACGCGGGAGCCAGCCCTTCCGCGCGCGCCAACATGAAAACCCTCGAAGCGGCCATGGCTAGAGAGGGCTTTGTTCCGTACCCGACCGAGTGGTGGCACTTCGATGCTTTGAACTGGCAAGGCTACGGCTTGTCTGACTTTCCGCTCGAAAAAAATAAATTCAGGAAATCCGATCGGGGCCGGTAAACCGGCTTTTTTCGGGCTTGATATAATCCCATGGTATCAACGGCTTAAATTTATAAAAATAATCGAAAATGCGTCATTGTATTAATACCCGAGTAAATCGATAATGTACACATCGGTATCAGGGGAACGTATGCGAATCCAATGGGTGTGCAGCCTGAGCGGGGCCGCCCATTCCAACTCTGCGCCGGACTCGGGTGGCGGCGGTGCTGCAACCGCGGCGTCAGTAACGACCGGCCCACCCTACAACCTTGTCATCAACTGGCAGGCTAACAACGAAACCGCAGTCAATAGAGCTGGTGGCGGGTATCTCGTTTACTATGCGGCAACCTCAGGCCAGAATTTACTGACGACTCCCTCGATCACCATTCCCTATGTCTCGGGCCCAAAAGCCCCCACCACCGCGACAATTACGGGCCTTACCATTCATAGCCCCTCACGGGTTTTTATTCGCGTCGTCGCTTTTTCAGCACTGGCCACCCGGGCCGGCCCAACCGCAGCCAGCGCGCCGTCGTCTGAGCTGACAATCGTGGTGCCGTGATGAAAAACCTCATTTCGGTTTTTACCTGCGCTCTGCTTGCTTTCCTCGCGATGTCGGGCCGGGCACTGGCCACGTTCACGACGGCCGCGCCGCACGTCTCGGGCGAGGTCATCGTGCATTTCAAATCCACGACCACCCAGTCCTCGCGGCATCGCTCGCTGGCCAGGCGCGCGCACGTCAAGCTTGCCGATCTGGGCGCGCCTCACATCCTGCACGTCAAACTGGGGGCTCAGGAGTCGGTACGTTCGGCGCTGCAATTTTACGAAAACGACCCCGATGTCGAATTCGTACAACCAAATTATATTTATACCATCAAGGCGTTCACCCGGCCCACGGATCCTCTGTACGCGCAGCAATGGGCCTTCAGGAACACAGGGCAAACCATCCTCTCAGCCAACGGTCCTGACGCACCCGACGCCACCAACGGTCAGCCCAACGGCGGCACGAGCGGCGATGACATGTCGATGGAGGGCGCCTGGGCCATCTCGACCGACTGCAGCCCGGTTATCGTCGCGGTGGTGGATACGGGCGTGAACTACAATCATGAAGATCTGGCAGGCAACATGTGGACGGGGCTTGCGCTGCACGGGAAAAACTTCGTGGGCACCGGCCCGGGCGGAAGCGCCGATCCCATGGACCAGGCCGGTCACGGCACACATGTGGCCGGAATCATCGCGGCCCAGGCCAATAACGGCAAGGGCGGCGTGGGCGTTTGCTGGACCGCGCAGATCATGGCGGTGCGAGTACTTGATGCGACGGGCAGCGGTACCACCGTCGACATCGCCAACGGGGTGAACTTCGCCGTCGCCAACCGGGTCAAGGTCATCAATATGAGCCTGGGTGGGCCGGTTTTTGATCAGACTTTTTCAGATGCCATTACCGCGGCATATTCGGCTGGCGTGGTGGTGGTGGTCGCCGCCGGAAACTCCGCCCTGAATGTCGATACAAATGCCCCATCCTACCCTTGCAACTTCAACCAGGCTAATATCATCTGTGTGGCCGCACTGAATCAGAGCAACGGCCTGGCCTACTACTCCAACTTTGGAGCAACGAGCGTTGACGTCGGCGCGCCCGGCTCAAACATCGTCAGTACGTGGGTCGGCACGGAGTCCACGACCACCGACAATCTTTCGGCAGGCTGGACGATGGCCGGGGGCTGGGGCTACACCACCGCGAATCTGGGCACCATCTACAACCTGATCGCCAATCCGGCCAACTTCGACTACACTCAGTCGCTGGGCCACAACTTTACTCTGAACGCGGACGACCGCATCTACAAGAACTTCAACCTCGCCGGCGCCACCGTGGCGACGGCTGCCTATTATTCCGAGCTAGCGCTCACCTCGGCCACGAACTTCGTCAACGTGAACTACAAGTCTACCGGTGGCGATCCCTTTACCGGCGGAGTTCAGGTGGGTACTTTCAGTTCGACCGACAATACCGGCCTGGCATTTTACCGACAGGATTTCAACATCACCCCATGTATCAGCGCCACCTGTGCCGTTGGATTTCGGCTGATTTCAGACGGCGCCCGAGTGGCCTCGGGTGTGGGAATCCTTCTTTTCTCGGTCACCAAGCTGACCACCGACAGCATACATTACAACGTCATCGAAGGCACCTCGATGGCCTCGCCGTATGTGGCGGGGCTCGCCGCCCTGGTGGCGTCTTACAACCCAAGCGAGTCGGTCGACCAGCTTGTCAATACGATCAAGAAAAGCGGCGTAGGCCTGCTTTCGCTATCCGAAATTACGACGACCGGCAAGGCCGTGAACGGCTGGGACGCAATGACCTATATCGCGCCGCCAGTCATCACCTCGCATCTCGTGCAATGACTCCTGCGTTCACCCGCAGCCAAAACACCCGCGCGCCGCCTGCCGCAATCAGCACCAGAAAGACATAGGGCAGATAGCTGTAGGGCGCCTCGGGAACAGGGTAGACGCTGCCAATGATGGGAATCATCAGCAGCACGAGCGCAACAACCGAGGTCAAGATTCCCCGCAGCCGCAGCTCGTTTCGAGCCCGAAGAAAAACCGGCGCCGCAACCGACACCAGCACGTACGAGAGCAGAAACCCAAAAGTGGCAATGCTGCCGAGATAGCCAAAGATATCCATCGGCGCGCTTCCACGCAGCAGCATTGCCACGGGCACCACGCCCGCGAACACCATCGAGCCTGCCACCGCGACGTGCGGCGTGGCGTGCGTGCGATGAACCTTGCTCGCCGCTCGCGGAAAAAATCCGTCGTGAGCCATCGAGTACATCACCCGGGCCGCGGCCGTCACGCTGGCCAGGGCGCACGCGAACTGCCCAATCAGGGCACCCACGGCCAGAGGCAAGCCCAGTCCCGGCAACCCCGAAAACCGGGCCAGGTCGACCAGCGGCGAGGTCGACTTGTCGAGCGCAACGGCTGAGCCCCGAAACGCCAGCACCAGCGTATAGGCCACCGCCGTGCAGAAAACTCCAACGGCCACCACCGAATACGAAACCGACTTGGGAATCGAGGTTAACGGGTTCTTGGCCTCTTCGCCCAAAGCCGTGGCACTTTCAAAACCCACGAAGCTGAACAGGGCGAGTACCAGCGCCATACGCAGGCTTTTGGCGGACGTGCCCGTGACCGCGAACTGAAGCGAATCCGCACCCTGACCCGCGCGAAGAAAAA
This sequence comes from Deltaproteobacteria bacterium, assembly GCA_016194725.1. Taxonomy (GTDB): domain Bacteria; phylum Bdellovibrionota; class UBA1018; order UBA1018; family UBA923; genus JACQAX01. Next base: position 3,708 of record JACQAW010000418.1, on the reverse strand, counting down.
AAGCCGCAACCAGTATGACGATAAGACCCACCGAAGCGAACTCGAGCAGCAGCATGGCCCGCGTCGAAAGCTGAACGTCCCGTCGGGCAATCCACCAGCAGAAGGCGGTGTTTGCCAGCATGATCGTCACGCCAAGCCACAGCCCGCCGGAAATATGAAATAGCGTCTCGAGCAGCACGAGGGCGTAGTTCGTAAAACCCGCCAGAGTCGCGGCGCTCGTGAACACGTACGCCAGAAAAAGCGACCAGCCCGAAACCGCTCCCCAGCTCGGCCCCAGTCCCTGAGAGGTAAACGTGTAAAGCGCGCCCGGCGATGCCGATCTCGAGGCAAAGGTATTGATCTGCGCGGCCATGAACAGCATGGCCACCGTGGCAATGGCGTAGGCCAGCCAGGTGCCATTGCCGGCGCTGGCAAAAACCATGGGAATAATCAACGCGGGTGATGCCGAAGGCGCGATATTGGCTATCGATTGCGCGACGACTTCCCAAAACGAAAGCGCGTCCTGCTTGAGTCTGCCCTCTGTCCCGCGTGCGCTCGTCATTTTACTATTTCCCGAATTTCGCTAAAAGCCGCGTTTGCCCACGCGCGCGCCACCGGGGCGCCAGCCGGAAAATCATAGTGAATGCCATCGCCGCCCTGCGGCGGGTAAGCCGTATGCCGGCGGCTGTCCAGAAGCACGCACCTTTCTCCCGTGCTGCTGCGAACGGCCTGCGCCAGCACGCCATAAAAAAGCTCCAGAGTGCGGGCGCTGTATTTTCTCATCTGGGGCGGTCCAATCCAGATGCAGGCGCTGGCCGCCGCGTGAACGGTTTCGATCATCCGGGTGATCGATCCGATCGCTGCCTTTCTGCCCTGCGGGCTGCCGACCAGTTCCAGCATGTTCGCGCCCAACGCAACAACGGTAATGCGCGTTTCGCCGGGGGGGACCGGATAAGCCAGCAGCGTGCTCATAAGTGGTGTTGCTGCACGAAGCGGGTGCGAGTGCCTGACGACCTTGCCATCGGCACCGCGATCAAAATAACCGCAGTGAGTGGCAACTCCGCTGTAGAACCAGCTGGGCGAGGCTCCGCAGCGCGCTACCGTGCGCGGCCCCGAATGGCGGCTCAGGCCGGGCGCACGCAGCCTGGCGTCCAGGACTTCGCCAAATACGCCCGCGCTGTGGGAGTCCCCGATAAACAGAACGTCGGCCCGGACGGACGGCGTGGAAAGGACGACTAATAAACCCAACGCCAAACATGAAAACCTGCTCTCGCTCATGGCCCTGCTCATATGCCAACACCTTCAAATTGGACAGGGGGGCCGCCCAAAAAAGACTTCAAGACTCTAGAACGCTCGTCCCAGCACGAATTCACCGCTATTGTCGCGGGCATAGACGTAAGGACGCCGTGCCGGGAACTGCTGGCCCGCGAGGCGAAAAGCTGGCCGAAACGTTTCCAGAGCTTGCACCTTATCTTGGCGGTCAGTAAGCGTAGGTCGCGGCCTTAGGCAGGTAAATGCTCATATTGCCCACGGCCTTGGAAAAAGCCAGCGAGTTGCAGGCATAGGTAAATACCAGGGCGCCATCCGTGCTCAGCTCCACATGTTCCTTGCCGGCATAGCAAAACGTCTCCGAGTCGTAGCCGGCAACCGCGGCATTCATTTCGGGCACTTCGTAAATAGGCTGCGCGTCCGACCAGGGCCTGCAAATACATTGGAATACCCCCGGCCACTCAATCCAGACGCTTGAGAATTCGCCGAATTGCACGGCGCTGGGCCGGCGAAACGTCGCCCTTGGCCACGAACGCGCAGTGATCGAACCGAAAAGCCCGCGCCGCCTCGTCGCGCACGGCCTGGGGCGTAAGCTCATTGATGCGCGCTTCATGTTCGCGGGGCTCGAGCGGCAGCGGCAAGCGCAATAAATAGACCTCCGACATCAGCGTCGCCATGCCGCGAGCGCTTTCGGCGGTGGAATAGCCATCGCGCCTGAACCGCTCGCGCACGATTCCGAACTCCTCGGCGCCGATAAGCTCGCGGCCCAACAGCCGCAGCTCGGCCACGACCACCTCGACCACTTCGACAAGCTTCTGGGTGGACACCGAAAACTGCACGTCAAAAAGCCCCACGTCGGTAAACGATTCAGATCCGCTTGAGATGTCGTAAAGCAGGCCACGACGCTCGCACACGGTGCGCTGCAGTCGGGAGCTGATGCCGTCGTCAAGCACGCGCGAAAGAAACATGCGTGCCATCTCACCCGGCGCGCGTTCGCCCGGGATGAAAAACGAGAAGATCACCTCGACCTGGCTGCCCGAGCCTTCGACAAAATGAATGCCCGAGCGCAGGTCTTTCAACTTGATCTCGCTTGGACGGGCACGCGCAGGAGCCGGCATGCGCCCGCGCGCGGACGAAGGCGCCGCCGGGCGAATGAACCTTCGCCCGAAGGCGTCCTCGACAGCCTGTTTGCATTTGGCCCACGACGCGCCACCCGCCACGGCCAGCGACATGTTCGAAAGCAGGTAGTAGGTGGCGTGAAAATCCATGAGCTCGCTTTCGGTGATGTTTTTCACGGTTTCGGGCCGCCCCAGCACCGGATAGCCCAGGGGATAATCGCCGAAGATGAATTTTCTCGAGATATTGTCGAGGTCGTCGTCTTTGCCGTCTTCATCGAGCTCTTCGAGAATCTCCTCAAGAATGATGCCGCGCTCGGTGTCCACATCCCGGAACAGGGGCTCCGAAACCACGCCCGCCAGCAGCTTGAGCGCCCGGGCCAGCTCCTCGTTGGGCACCCTGGTGGTGAACATAGTGAACTCGCGGCCGGTCATGGCGTTCAGGCCCTCGCCGATGCGGTCGAACTCCAGACTGAGCTGATAGCTCGTGGGCAGCGTGCGACAGCCCCGAAACAGGATGTGCTCGGTAAAGTGCGAAATGCCCATGAGACGCTTTTGCTCGTGGCGCGAGCCGACGCCGATGGCCAGCGCGATGTCGACGAAACGGGTGTGGGGCAAAGAGAAGTGAGCAAGCTCCAAGCCGCTGGAAGTCTTTATATTTTGGATCATTTTACCGGTTAGCGCTTCGCGCCCCTCGCACTCCGTGCCCCTTGCACTTCGTGCCCCTTCGGGAACGGGAGCGGGAACGGTTTCAGTTTACGTTCGGGTTTCTGATTCAGTTTCAGTATGGTAACGGGGACTGTCGCCGAAACGCGAACGGCAACCGAAACGGAAACAGAATCCCCCGCTCGGCTGCCATCCGATTAATTCAGCTCAAAGAAGATTGCTGGCCAATTCCGACAACTTCGACCGCTCGCCCTTGAACAAACTGATGTGACCGGTGATCGATTCATCCTTCATTCGTTCGACGACGTACGCCAGGCCGTTGTTGTTGGAGTCGACATACGGGTTATCGATCTGAAAGCAGTCGCCCGTCAGCACGATTTTAGTGCCGTCGCCAGCGCGCGTGATGATCGTTTTCATCTCGTGGGGCGTAAGATTCTGCGCCTCATCGACGATCAGGAACTGCTGGGGAATCGAGCGTCCGCGAATATACGTGAGCGGTTCGATGTTGAGCAGCCCCTGGTTCATCAGCTCCTGGCAGCCCTTGCCGGCCCCACGTCGCGACTTCACCGGGCTTGCGCCGAACAGGAAGTCGATGTTGTCATAGATGGGCTGCATCCACGGATTGAGCTTCTCTTCGATGTCGCCTGGCAGAAAGCCAATGTCTTTGCCCAGCGGAAAT
>JACQAW010000059.1 GCA_016194725.1 Deltaproteobacteria bacterium | reverse complement strand
GCAATGCTTACAAAGGTGCTGATAGCGCGCGGCTTCCCGTCCGCATGATACTTCGAGTCAAGCCATAGCCCAACTTTCGTTACTGGCACCTTGCTGGACTTCATACTGCCTGCCTTTACGAGCGGCGTGAGCTAGGTTTTATCGGCAGCCCATGTACACGTGTATAGTGATTTTTCGCCGGCGTTCTCGTGAATGTATTGATACCCTTTGGGAGTCGCCTTGTACTTGTAGTCCCATTTTTTTCCGTTACTGTCGTTGATCTTGAGGATTTTACCTGCGACCTCGTAGGTACCAGTGAGCGTGATACCAGCGCTTAGCTTTCGCACATAGCTGCCCGTGCCCAAGAATTCCCAGTTCTCAACCATTTCGAGAGTACCTTCGCGCGTCACACACCTGACCTTACGGTTCGCGAAGGGATTCTGTGTTTCAGCAGCCTTTTGTTTCTTTTCAAGCTTTGCGAAGTCATCTGCAGCAGCGACGGCGCCCCCCAAAGTAAAAACGGAAATCAAAGACACAATTATTCGAATCATTCATTGCTCCTTTTTTTGTCATTTAATTTTGGAACAAGTCGCTGAACCAGAATTTTTGCATACCCATCGAACAGTATTCCACCGTCCTGGAATACCTCCGAGATTGCGGGAATACCGTCTGCTGGCCGGGTGTCATCCTCACCGGTAAGCAGGTAGCCAAGAGTCACCCCGAAGTGATGTGCGAGCTTGCGGACAGCAATGTAATCCTCGGGGAGTGCCCCAGCGCGCCAGCTCACCAGCGTTGACGGACCAACCCCGGCGATGCGGGCAGCTTCGCGGACGCCGACTTCCTTTTCAGCCATCAGAGTCGTGAGTATTTTGGAGAACGTGCTTACGCCCTTCTCAGCTCGCTTCATTTTTTTTCCCATGCATGAACGATGTTCACTCGTTCGCACGCGTCGTGCCACAAGAGACCATTGATATGCACACTGTGCGGCCTGTCGCACGGCAGGGAAGTCCAGGAGCAGGCTGTGGCGGTAACGAATGTATTCGCCATAGGTCTACCTGCCCCTCGCATGTTTTTTAACTTCAGCTACTTGGAAGTCCACTTTTGACATGGTTTTCGCCACAGCCTTCAAAGCACGGTAGACTGCGCTGCGCTCACAGCCAAGGCGTTGCTGTATCGCCGTGTAGCTCATACCCTGTGCCCTGAGCGACAGTATTGCCTCGTCATTGCGCGAACGCGGCCGGCCCAAACGCTTACCCTTAGATCGTGCATGGGCGAGGCCGGCAAGGGTGCGCTCGCGGATGAGAGCGCGCTCGAATTCCGAGAACGCCGCGAGGATATGAAGCATGAGCCGGCCCGATGCCGTGGTCAGGTCTATCTGGTCGTGCAGGCTAACGAATTTGACTCCAAGGCTTTCAAGCTCGTCGAGAACAGTGACAAGGTGCCGAAGGCTGCGGAAAAGACGGTCAAGTTTTGTCACTATTATTATATCCACCCGGCGTGCGCGGGCTAAGACCATCAGGCGCTTGAGGCCGGGCCGCTGATCGTTACTTCCTGAATAGCCGTGGTCAATGACTTCCTCGATGACATCCCAGCCTCGGGCTGCACAATGGCGCCGCAGTTCTTCGGTCTGCACTTCGGTCTTTTGCTCGTGATGCGATGTTGAGACGCGGGCATAGGACGCAACTTTTGAAACCGAGGCCATACTTCACCCCTTTACTGCAATATAAGTTTACCTGACTGTAATACAATGTCAATACAACGTCTTTACAGTATCGGATTCGGTGTGTTACATTAATCGTATGACTAAACCTGCTCTGCCTAAGCGCGCGTTCTGCGACGGTGAAAAGAAGATGGTCTCAATGCGCCTGCCGGAAAACTTAATGAAGGTACTCGACGAACTTGCCGCAGCTAAGCAGTGGACCGCAACCGACCTCGTGACAACCGTCCTGGACCTGTACGCGCAGTCTGAACGCAAGTCTAAGCCGAGCAAGCAGGCACGGTCGAAGGTGTAATCGCCGCTGACAACCTGACGGGGAATGCGACTACCGTTTGATACCCTTTTGATCGGCCTTCAAATGACTCTAAGCTCCTGAAGCTGAAACATTAATTGGCATTCCGTCTAATCTGGCCCGCCATGTGCGCACGCGCGGCTCAGCGCTGGGGTAGCTTTCCTGTTATAATAACTGCGGGAGTAGTAACATTGAGGCCTTTTCTTGTCGTCTGGGAACACCTTGTCTGCATTGCCGTGACCGAATACGCGACCGCGAAGGCAGCGCGAGATGCCGCTAATGCTATCAACGAAGAAGGTCTGCGCTTAGGCAACGGGAAGCACGCCACGGTATACCACGGCAGCAGCCGCGAGTGTATTGAAGATGACCCTGCCTGCTGCGTTGGCGGCCGGCTCGATGCCAAGAGCCGTGACCTGATGGACTTCTGCAGCGACTTCGCCGAGGACGGCTGGGATTGTTAGGCCACCCTTTACGCCTAAGGTGCCGGCGCGAGGCAAACGGGACGGCGTCGCTTTCATTGACGATTCGATGCAAATTTGTTCTACCATTTACATGACTCTTCAATGGCATCAAATTCAGCAACTCTCTTCACGTAGCTATATCTGCGGTCACTGTGGTGAGTCCGTTTCTTCGGATAGAGGTTACTTTGCGGTAATCCCTGGAATGGGCGGCGTTTCACGGTCGATCTATATTTGTCATAGCTGCATGCATCCAACATCATTTAGTGAGAGTGGTAGGCAAGTGCCGGGGCCACTTTATGGCCAAAAAGTCCAAGACATCGACGACGTTAACGTAAAGGCCCTCTATGAAGAGGCGCGACGTTGCTATGGATCGAATGGATTTACGGCCGCTGTTCTGTGTTGTCGTAAGCTACTTATGCATATCGCAGTAGCGAAGAAAGCAGCGCCTGGACTCAGATTTATCGAATATGTACAGTACCTCGTAGATCATCACTACGTTCCGCCGGACGCGAAGGAATGGGTCGATCATATTCGAAGCACGAGTAACGAAGCGAACCACGAAATTGTGGTTTCGACTAAGGAACAGGCTGCTGAGCTTATCGACCTCGTAGGCGTTCTGTTAAAGGTCATCTTTGAATTCCCAAAGATGATGCGGGCAAAGAAACCCTGAGTACAGCCATTCGGCCTTTTGATATGCTGTCGGCCGTGAAGCAGGCCGAATGCTTACAATGAGTCACGCGGCGACTTTGATTTTTACCGCCGGCCGAAAGCTCACTACATCGCGGCGCTTGTAAGATCGCCAAGTGCGTTCAATTGTCGCGTGACCTAGCCAGCTCGAAACAGCTTCAAGGGCCTGACCTCGCTCAAGCATGAGATCGGTAAAACCCTTGCGCCCCCCGTATAATGTGATGCGAGTCGAAGGAAAAGTGCGCTTCAGTGTCTTGGCAAGCGGCCTGGCAAAGCGGCCACTCTTGACGTACTCTAACGCGACTTCTTGTTCGGGATAGACTACGGGGATGCTTTTCCAGCGCTTCTCGCTCTGCAGCGAAGTCAGCTTACTTTGATAGACCATCAAAACTTTCACCTCGACGCCCTGGCAGACCGCACTGCTAAGCTTCCACTGTTTCGGTTTTTTCAAAGAGTCTATCTCTTGCGGCCTTAGGCCAAACCAGACTGAGATCGCGAGCCATTCGTACTGCCCAGGAACAGTCAGCGAACCTCGTTGCTTCTCAAGCATCTCAGGCGTCAATGCTTCCGATGGTCCCAGATATTCGTCGCGTTCCATATAGGCATCGCGAATCCCTTGGCGATTGTGGCCGGTAGGGGCAGGTACAGGAAGAAAGGCCTTGCCGTGTTTCCGGCAGTAGAAATGGCCCCAAAGATTAAGTATGCGCAGGAGTTTGGACATGTACTCTGGCGATGACCGCCGCGACTTAAAGTAGTTATAGATGCGCTTGTTTTCTTCCGCCCACAGGCTCGGGTCGGTCGCTATCTTTGCGATCATCTTCTGAACGTAGTGCCAGTGACTCAAGATTTTTCGAAATTTTTTTGAATCGGGTTCATCGTCAGCAAATCGTTTAACGAGTTCATCCTCTTCAAACTGCTTGCAGTCGCTGGCAGGCAGGAATGCCGACTCAATAAGGCGGGACCGGTTCATTCGATCAAGCGTGCGGAGCTTCGTGCGCTCTTCATGCTTGTTCAGATTTATCTCTGCGTTCTTTGAATGCGCACGTTCACGCGCTTGGTCGATAGTCATAGATGGCGAAAAGCTGTGCAAGACGTACTCATGAACCGGGATATGGCGGTCACTTCGTTCGCCGTTGCTCCACGACTCAAAAATAAGACGCCAATAAATCTGACCATGTTTTTTCGTGCGCTTGTTTACTCGGTAGCTCATACAGGTTTCCCTTTCCCTTATCGGTTGAAAGGCCTGCGAATATGAGAAGACCGCCGACACCGCCGACCGCACAGGTCGGTGGTCTGCCACCTAAGTCATTGATTTCAATTGGAGTGAAAAATGAAGTGGTGGCTGAGGGCGGGATCGAACCGCCGACCTGCGGGTTATGAATCCGCCGCTCTCACCAACTGAGCTACCCAGCCACCTTTAATGACGATCTGAAGTGCCGCACTTTATTCATAAAACTAAAAAGTTCAACTAAAACTTGCAGTTCTCTTTAAAAGCTCTAAAACTGAGGTATGTCGGCTCCAGCAACCCCCTCATTATTACTCTTGGACAATCGGCGGTTCGCGCTGGCCATGCATCAGCTGTTCGAAGAAGGGGAGAACAAGAAGGAAGGAGTTCCCCGTCGCATCGTCGTGGCCTGCTCGGCGGGCGTGGACTCGATGGTGCTGCTCGACCTGCTTCATCAGTACTACCGTTCGCGCGTGCAGGAGTCCGAGCTCATTGCCTGCTACGTCAATCATGGGCAGCGCTCGGTTCGCCAAACCAATCGCGACAGGCAGACCATTCGCGCTTTCTGCGCCATGAACAACATCAAGTTTGTGTCGCGCAAGCTGCATCTCAAGAAATCCGCTTCCGAACGCGACATGCGTGTGGCGCGCTACCAGGCGCTGGCGGCGGTGGCGAAATCCGATTCCAATACGAAAGAAGACGCCACCATTTTTACCGCCCACCATGCGAACGACAACCTCGAGACGTTTTTGTTTCGTCTCATTCGGGGCGCTCACCCCGCAAATATTCGCGGCATTTTACCTCGGGCCCGGCGCACCGTAGCGGGTGGGCCGCTCAAGCTTGCACGGCCACTGCTCGCTTTCACGAAAGACGACCTGATTGCCCGTGCGCGCGAAACCGGTCTTGCCTGGAACGAAGACCAGACCAACGCCGACACCCGTTATGCCCGCAATGCCATTCGCCAACTGCTCATTCCCATGCTGGAATCGCTGCGGCCCGGAGCCACGCGCCGGGTGCTGGATTTTTTTGCCACCTTGGAGCGGGCCACCTTGGCTGCGCAGCCACAACGGAGTCATGTGGCCCAGATAGCCGAACGCTTGCTCTCGGTAGACGGGTATTTGCTGGCCGGTACCGATTTCACCACAATGAAAGCAGCCTTGGATACTCTAATGGATGAATACAGCCACCGAACCACCCGCGCCCACTGGGAAAGTTTGAAACGCCAGCTCGCCCTGCGCGCCCAGACCCGACGGGGCGGGGGACCCGCAAAAACTCTGCAGTTCCCGGGCGGACACACACTTTGCCTTAAAGGAAACCGTGCGTTTTGGGTCAAGCATTAAGGCCCTCGTTCGGCAGAAAACTCTGTCTTTTCAATCAGTCGGAAGCATGATTTAACGCTAGGTGTTGCTCTCAGTATTTGATTTTTAGGTTTCACTTTATGCTACTCTTTAGGCTGAAAGGGGTCGTGCCCATTATATGAAACAATCTCACAAAACTGTCGCGCTCTGGATCGTAATGATCCTCATCTTTGCGGTCCTGTTCAAACTCTTTGATCCAGGCAGCCGCCAGCGCCGTGAGATCAACTTCTCCGAGTTCAATAAAGCGGTGGAAGCTCATAAAGTAAAAGACGTTACCATCGAGGGCGACACGATCAGCGGCAATTTCAACGAAGCCCAAGCCCCTGACGGAAAGAAAACTTTCGAAACCGTAATCGATCCCGGCCGCAGCGGTGCGCTGGATTGGAATACGTACTTCAAAGCCAACGGCGTCGCGTTCAGCTACAAGCGTAGTGAAAAGACTCCATTCTGGCAGCAGATCCTGATCTCGTGGTTCCCCATGATTCTGCTCTTCGTCGTCTTCTTCCTGTTCATGCGCCAGATCCAAATTGGCGGCGGCAAAGCCATGTCGTTCGGCAAGTCGCGTGCGCGAATGATGACTGAAAACTCGCAGCGCATGACGTTCAAGGACGTCGCTGGCGTGGAAGAGGCCAAGGACGAGCTCGAAGAGATCATCTCTTTCCTGAAAGATCCGAAGAAGTTCACCAAGCTCGGCGGCCGCATTCCCAAGGGCGTGCTGCTCATGGGCCCTCCGGGCACGGGCAAAACCCTGCTCGCGCGCGCCATTGCTGGCGAGGCTGGCGTGCCGTTCTTCTCGATCTCAGGCTCGGATTTCGTTGAGATGTTCGTCGGCGTGGGCGCCTCGCGCGTTCGCGATCTTTTTGAACAGGGCAAGAAGCACGCTCCGTGCATTATTTTTATCGATGAAATCGACGCTGTCGGTCGCCATCGCGGCGCCGGCCTTGGCGGCGGCCATGATGAGCGCGAACAAACCTTGAACCAGCTGCTCGTCGAAATGGACGGCTTCGAATCCAACGAGGGTGTCATCCTCATTGCGGCAACCAACCGCCCCGACGTGCTTGATCCCGCACTGCTGCGTCCCGGCCGTTTCGATCGCCGCGTGGTCGTCAGCAAGCCCGACGTCAAGGGCCGCGCGCAGATCTTGGGTGTCCACACCCGCAAAACTCCAATTTCAGCCGATGTAAAGCTGGACGTCATCGCTCGCGGCACCCCCGGCTTTTCGGGCGCCGATTTAGAGAACCTGGTCAACGAAGCGGCGCTCATTGCCGCACGCCAGGACAAAAAATATCTGGAGATGCACGACTTCGAACATGCCAAGGACAAAGTCCTCATGGGGGTCGAACGCCGCTCGATGGTCATCTCGGACGACGAAAAGAAAAACACCGCCTACCACGAGGCGGGTCACACTCTGGTGGGCAAGCTGCTGCCAGGCATGGACCCCATTCATAAAGTCACGATTATTCCGCGTGGAATGGCTCTGGGCGTGACCCAGACGTTGCCCACGGAAGATCGCCTCAGCCTGACCAAGACCAAAGCCGAAAACACGATTGCGTTCCTCATGGGCGGGCGCCTTGCTGAAGAGCTCATCTTTGGCCAGAAAACGACCGGCGCAGGCAACGACATCGAGCGAGCCACCGATCTTGCACGCCGCATGGTTTGCGAGTGGGGTATGAGCGAGCACCTGGGGCCGCTGACGTTCGGCCGCAAGGAAGAAGCCATCTTCCTGGGGCGCGAAATTGCCCAGCATCGCGACTATTCCGAAGATACCGCCCGCATGATCGACAAGGAAGTGCGCGACATCGTGGAACGCAACTACGACCGCGCCAAAGCCTTGCTGACCGAGAAACTCGATATCCTGCACAATCTGGCCAAGGCGCTGCTGGAGCAAGAGGTTCTCGATGGCCCCGAAGTCGACTCCATTGTTCTGGGCGTTCCGTTCAAGAGAAAAGTTGCAGCCACCACGAGCGAAACACCCCCAACTTCGGGGCAGCCACAGGAATCGGGCGGCACCCTGCCTGGCTCGGCAACTCCGGCTCCGGCCTGAGAAAAAAAGCGAAGCAATTTCCGACAGTCGTGGGCTATAATCACATTATGAGTCTCACGCCTGGAGCCCACCGGAATTGAATGACCTGATTGCGACCATAGGCGGCAGCATGCGCCTGATCGACGTGTTGGACATCCTGCTGGTGTCTTACATCGTCTATCGCCTTTTGCTGCTCATCAAGGGCACGCGTGCCGTGCAGATGCTCACCGGCCTGGGCGTGCTGGGCTTGGCGTTCGTCGCTTCCATTCGCCTTGAGCTGTTCACGCTGCACTGGCTGCTTTCGTATTTCTTCGACTCGCTTATTTTGATCGTCATCGTGCTGTTCCAGGACGATCTGCGGCGCGCGCTGACCCACGTCGGCAAGAACCCGTTCTTCTCATCGGCCAGCGCCGAAGAAGAGCGCGAGATGGTCGATGAAATCGCCAAGGCCGCCACCCGGCTGGCCAAAGAGCGCATCGGCGCGCTGGTGGTCATCGAGCGTGAAACTGGCCTCAAGAATTTCATCGACACTGGCTCAAAAATCGATGCGCGCGTACGCTCCGAGCTTATCTATAGTATTTTCATCACTTCCAGCCCCATACACGACGGAGCGGCTATCGTCAGCAGCGGGCGTATCGCCGCGGCCGGCTGCTTTTTGCCGCTCTCGAAAAACCCGAATATCGAGAAGAAGCTCGGCACGCGCCACCGCGCGGCCATCGGGCTGAGCGAGGAAACCGACGCCATCATAATTCTCGTATCCGAAGAGGCGGGCGAGGCCCACCTGGTCCGCAACGGCAAGATCACCCCGAATCTTTCCGAAGAAGAGCTCAAGAGCAGCCTTGCCGTGCTGCTCGAGCTGTTTGACTCCAGCCGCGCCGCTCGCGTGCGTGGCATAGGCACCGACTCCAAGGACGCCGGGGTGGACCATGTGGGCTAAGTACATGGCCAACCTGTCCCTGAAAATCGTGAGCGTCATCATCGCGGTGGTGCTCTGGTTCGTCGTGCTGGGCTCGCGCAACGTCGAGGTCAGTAAAGACGTGCCGGTGGAAATCATCACGCCGGCCGACCTGGTCGTGGCCAACGAGGTGCCCGACAAGGTCACGTTCCGGCTTTCGGGCCCCAAGGCTTTTCTGCGCAATATCTTAAACCGGCGCGAAGACCCCATTCGCGTGAATCTGTCGACGGCCAAGGCGGGCCTGGTGACTTACCGGTTTTTCAGCGACAATATTCAAATTCCAATTGGCGTGAAGGTGCTGTCGATCAACCCCACCGCCATTATCGTCAAGCTCGAGTACGTCAAGCGCAAAGAGGTGCCTGTCAAGCTGCTCACCAAGGGCGAGGTCCCGGCGGGCTACCGCATCACGCGCCTTGAGCTCATTCGCCCGACAGTAAAGCTGCGCGGCGCCGAATCGCGCATTGACCAGGTGGCAGAGGCGCCAACCGTTCCCGTCGACCTGGCCCAGATTCGGGACTCCGGTGAGCGCGAAATTGCCGTCGATCTCGGAAGGCTTCCGGGCATTCTGCTCGACGACGACCTGCCGAAAATTCATTTCGACGTCACTCAGTCCACGGCCAACTTTCGCATTCGCAACGTGGACGTCAAGGTGCTGACCAATCGAAAATACAATATCGAGCCCAAAGAGGTGGCTATTTACGTGCGCTGCAGCCCCGAGGAGCTCAAAGCGCTGGCTCCTTCAAAGGTCTATGCCGTGGCCGACCTTCGTAACAAGGGAGCTGGAAACTACGACTCCCAGGTCACCGTACAGTTGCCTTCCAACATCAAATTGATTAATGTTCTTCCTACAAAAGTCAAAGTCACCCTCCACTAGACGGGAACAAACACATGTCACCGAATCAAAAACTCTTTGGCACTGACGGCATTCGCGGAACGGCAAACGAATATCCCATGACCAGCGAACTGGTCATGCAGGTTGGGCGCGCCACCGCCTATATGTTTCGCAACCTGGCCGACGGGCAGAAGCGGGGTTCGGTAAGCGCGCGCCGGCGCCCGAAGATTCTGATCGGCAAGGACACCCGGCTTTCGGGTTACATGATCGAAATGGCGCTGGCTTCGGGCATCTGCTCATTGGGAGTGGATGTTTTCCTGATTGGGCCCATGCCCACGCCCGGAATCGCGTTTCTGACTCAAAGCATGCGCTGCGATGCCGGCATTCAGATTTCGGCCAGCCACAACGCGTTCATGGACAACGGCATCAAGATTTTTTCAAGCGATGGCTACAAGCTGCCCGACGCGCAGGAAGCCGAAATCGAGCGGCTGGTTTTTTCGAAGGATCTTGAAAAGTACCGCCCCACGGCCGGCGATGTCGGCAAGGCTTATCGTATCGAAGATGCTTTGGGCCGCTACATCGTACAGCTCAAAAACACCTTTCCGCGCGACCTCGATTTGATGGGCATGCGCATCGTGCTCGACTGCGCCAATGGCGCAGCCTACAAGGCCGCCCCGTTCGTATTCGAAGAGCTGGGCGCCGAGGTTATTCGCAAGAGCGTGAACCCCACCGGCCTGAACATCAACGACAAGTGTGGCGCTCTTTACCCCGAAAACGTGGCACATGCGACTGTCGAATACCGCGCTGACGTGGGCATCACGCTCGACGGCGACGCCGACCGCGTGATTCTGTCCGACGAAAACGGCGAAGTCGTCGATGGCGACCAGATCATGGCCATCTGTGCGATGGAAATGAAAAAGCAGGGCAAGTTGAAGAAGAACACCGTGGTCAGCACGCCCATGTCCAATCTGGGCTTCGAGCTGGGCCTGAAAGCCGCGGGTATTTCGGTCGTACGCGCCAACGTGGGCGACCGTTACGTGGTCGAAATCATGCGCAAAGAGGATTACAACTTTGGCGGCGAGCAGTCGGGCCACCTTATTTTTCTCGACCATGCCACCACGGGCGATGGCGTCGTGGGCGCGCTCAAGGTGCTCGAAATCATGCGCCGCTCGGGCAAGAAGCTCTCTGAGCTCAAGAAATGCATCACCCTTTTTCCGCAAGTGCGCGAAGACGTGAAAGTCGTGCGCAAGGACGACTTCAAGACGATCAAGGAAATCCACGAAGAGATTCAGAGCGCCGAAAAGTCGCTTGCGGGCAAAGGCCGGGTGTTCGTGCGATACTCAGGCACCGAACCCATCGCCCGCGTCATGGTCGAAGGTGAAGACCTGCGCATCATTCAAGGCATTGCGAAAAGAATCGCCGGCCTTGTGGTCAAGCACCTGGGAACGTAATCAGGAGTTAGGAGTCAGCCGATGATTCGCCTTGGAGTAAATGTGGACCACGTGGCTACACTTCGCCGCCTCAGGGACACGCCTTATCCCGATCTGCTCGCGGCAGCCAATGAGTGTATCGCCGGCGGCGCCGACCAGATCACGATTCACCTGCGCGAAGACCGCCGCCACATTGTCGATGAAGACGTGGCCAGGCTTCGCAAGCATGTGAAAGTGGACATTAACTTTGAAATGGCTGCCACCGACGAAATGCTGGCTATTGCCCTGCGCACCAAACCTCACAGCATTTGTCTGGTGCCCGAAAAACGCGAAGAACGCACCACCGAGGGCGGCCTGGACCTGTCCGACGCCACCCGCAACGCGTTCTATGCCCGCATTGCGAAAGAAACCGCGGCGGCCGGCATTCTGCCCAGCTTTTTCATCGAACCAAGCCGCAAAGACGTCGAGCTCTCAAAGACCTTGGGCGCGGGCGCGGTTGAGCTGCATACGGGCGCCCTTTGCGTGGCCTATCAGAAAAAAGACGGCACTCGTCTGGACAAAGAATGGTCACGGCTGCGTGAGGCGGTAAAGGCGGGGCAGCAGCTTGGCCTGCTGGTTCACGCAGGACACGGCATCGACTACGACATCGCTCCCGAGCTCCGCGATGTTCCGGGCGTGGTGGAATACAATATCGGGCATTCCATCGTTTGCGAGGCTGTTTTTTGCGGCCTCAAAGAAGCCACTGCCCGCATGAAACGCGCACTGCAAGGAAAACACAAATGAGAATCGTAACCAATGACGAAATGCGGGAAATCGACGATGCGGCGGTTACCAAAATCGGTATTCCCAGCCAGGTGCTCATGGAAAATGCGGGCCTCGAGGCCGCCCGCCTGATCAGCGCCCGCTGCGTGGAAAAGAACCACGCCGGCGAAATCCTCGTTTTCTGCGGCAAGGGAAAAAACGGCGGCGACGGGTTGGTGGTCGCGCGCCGCCTGCTTTCGAGCGGGCATCGCGTGCGCGTG
>JACQAW010000058.1 GCA_016194725.1 Deltaproteobacteria bacterium | reverse complement strand
TTTTTCCCGCGCGAAAACCCCTCGTGCCTTTTTCGACGATGAAAGCCGAGACGCCTTTGGGGCCATCTTCGCCGGTACGGGCGAAGACGATCATGGTTTCGGCCACGTTGCCCTGGGTTATCCACAGTTTTGTCCCATTGAGGATGTATTCGGCGCCGTTTTTCACCGCGCGGGTTTTCATCGCGCCGGCGTCTGAGCCGCTGTGGCTTTCAGACAAGCCAAACGCGCCGATGTGCTCGCCACGCGCCAAGGGCGGAATATATTTCTTTTTTTGTTCGTCAGAACCGAAAATATTCAGAATGACTTGAGGAAGCCCGCTGACCGCGATGCTGACCGCATAGGCTACGCTGTGAGCGGCGATTTCCTCCAGCGCGATTGCGTACTCCAGATACCCCAGGCCCGCGCCATCATATTCCGCGGGCGTCGGAATTCCGGTAAGCCCCAGCTTGCCGAACTCCTGGATAATCTCGGGGCGAAAGCGCGCGTCGGCTTCGTCTTTTTCGACGATATCGCCAATATGCTGAAGGGCGGCCTTGGCCGCCAGGTCTTTAATGGCCCGTTGTTCCTCGCTCATTGAAAATTGCATAGGTGGATGTTGTATCGCGGTTTCCGGGAGCTGTCATCAGTTGATGAAAACTGCAGCAGATGCCCGGAATCGGTGTGGAATTGGGGCGCTGCTGAAATTTGGGCGCGGGTTCGCGACGACATGTTGCGCATTTGCGGGGGAGTGGAGGTACAATTGTGCCATGACAAAGACAGGCCGCATCTACGCTATTTTAGGAGCCGCCTTTGCGCTAACCAGGATTCTGGTTGCGCTCACTCACGGCCTCTGAGTTAGAGATCGCCGAGCATGTCGCGTGCCGCGATCACGCGCATCATCTCGTTGCTGCCCGCGCCGATTTCCATCAGCTTCGCGTCGCGCATGTAGCGCTCGACCGGAAACTCCTTGATGTAGCCGTAGCCACCCAGAATCTGAATCGCATCCAGCGCCACCTTCGTGGCCATGCGCGCGGCCACGAGCTTCACCTTTGCGCTCAGCGCGCGCGAGCTCGAGCCGGTCAGCTTGCCTTCGTCCCACATCTGCGCGCTTCCATATGTGTAAAAACGCGCGGCCTCGTACTCGGCCTGGCCATCGGCGAGCATGGCCTGAATCATTTGAAAGTCGGCGATCGGTTTTCCGAACTGGTGGCGCTCTTTCGCGTACTTCACTGCGACTTCCAGTGATGCACGGGCGATGCCCAGGCTGATTCCCGATATCGTGATGCGTTCGATGTCCAGGTTCTTGAGCATGTGGCCCACGGCCTGGTTTTCACCACCGACCAGATTTTCGTCGGGCACTTCGCAGTTCTCGAAAATCAGCTCGCCCGTGGGGCTGGCACGCATGCCCATTTTTTTGAGCTTCTTGCCCATCTTGAACCCGGGAAATTTGGATTCCACGATGAACGTCGAGATGTCTTTACGGCCGTCGCCGGTGCGGGCATAGACGTAAAACACGTCGCCGATAATGGCGTTCGTGATGAACATCTTGGTGCCGTTGAGGATGTATTTGTCGCCTTTTTTGACCGCGCGAGTGCGCATGGCCAGGGCGTCCGACCCCGCGCCGGGCTCGGTCATGCCCATTCCGCCGATCCAGTCCCCCGAGATCATCTTGGGAAGGTATTTCTGCTTCTGGGCCTCGGAGGCATTGGTCGCGATGTTGTTTACGGTCAGGTAGCTGTGGGCCAGGTCGGACAGGGCGGTCGAGGCGTCGACAGCGCCGATTTCCTCCATGGCAATTGTTGCCGCTACGCATCCCATCCGGGTGCCGCCGTATTCCTCTGGTGCCGTTATGCCCAAAAGGCCCAAATCAGCCATTTTTTTGAAGTAAGACTTGTCGGTTTGCTCGGTCTCGTCGAGATGCTCGATCCGCGGCCCTAGCACCGACTGGGCAAAATCGCGCACCGATTTCTCTAAAAGCCGGTGCTCGTCAGTGAAAAACCACATTGTGGTACCTCGCGGGGATATGTTAGTTTTTAGGCGATGAATGGAGAGTTCTCTCGCTTTAATCCGACCTCGAAATCAAACGCCACCCAAGCCACATCTTATACAGCGAAGCTAAAGGAAAAGGACCGGTTTTCGCAAGCGTTTAATGTGCTGCTCAACTACTGGGAAATCAAACCCACGCAGTACGAAGCGCGGCTGCAAGAGCTGGCTCTCAAAGATGTCCGCGTGGTCAGCGCGTTCGTGCCCTGGGCCCACGTCGAAACCGACATTTACCACTCGCTGAAGAAATTCGTGCGCGCCGCCTGGACCGTGCGCGTGAACGTGCGCTTGTTCGTGATGCCTGAACTGGGCGTGAACTATCCCAATGCCGGTTTTCCAAAAGATCTGATGACCAATATTTCAAACCTCGCGGTGGACCGTCTGGGGCGCGTGATTTACAACCATGCCGCGCCCAATATCTTTCCGCTGCCCAGCTTTTCGTCGCCTGAAGTGCTCAAGCGGTTCGGCAATTACCTCATCAAAGTGGGGGCGATACTGGGCGAGGTTTTTTCAGAATGCGGAAGCAGCGATTTCTGCGAGGTCGTCGTAAGCAATTCGCTTTTCAATTATTACCGCAGCCACGGTTTAATGTTGGGCGAGCACGGCGATTATTCGGCGGCGCATGTGATGGCGTTCCGCGATTTTCTTGATCGCGAGTACCGGCCTTCGGGCGGACTTCAAGATTGCGAGCAGTTCAAGATGCAGCTCTACGAAGGCTACAACCGCCACCGCTTCTTCACGCACATCGAAAAGCTGCTGCGCGAAAAGACTGACATGGTGTTCGCGCGCAGGAACTCGACGTGTGACGTGCGGCACGTGGACCTGTTCAACCCCGAATGCGACCCCGATGCGGCTTATCAGGGGCTGCTTACCGAGCTTTTTGATTTCAAGCCGTCGGTCGAGCGCTACTATCGCGGCATCATCGCGGGCGGCTACCGGGGCGAGTCGATTTACCTGGGCAACTCGGGCATGTTTCGGCGGTTTTCCGATCAGGAACGCAGCTTTCTCATGCTTGCCGCCCTGATTCACTCGGGCGAAGTGGGCGTGATGGCCGAAGAGCTGTTCCGGCTTTCGGCGAACTTTCAGCGCAAGCTTCGTGGGCTTGTCACGTTTTTGGAAGAGTGCCGGTTCGTGCCCCAGACTCGCGTGACTTACGTTTCGGCCAGCAAGTTTTCCATGGAGAGCCGTTCCTTTGGCAAGTTCGCTGGAATGGCACCAGGTGTGTTGTCCGTCGTGCCCGGGCTCGACAGCCACACCCGCAAATTTTCGGAGCGCCTGGTTTTCATGGACCCCAAATCGGTCATTCGGCTGGTCGAGCTGGCGCAGCTGCTGGCGCTGGCCCAGACCGGAAAAGTGGTCGCGATTCCCATGCCCATGCAGGCCGTAGCCAACTACAGCGCGGATGCCGCGGCGTATTTTGAAAAATTCCGCAAGGGCCGCAATCCCCTGCGCCTGACCATCGGCGTGCCCTATGAGGTATACGATTACCATCTGGGTCAGCTGGTGTTTTACGACCCTCAGGCCTTCTGGACCGAGGGCGAGATGCCGGAGTCGTCGCGCTTCTTCGCGGCGCTGCTGGGCCTGGCCGAGGTTCGGTCGCTTTGCAGCGTGAGCGATCCGCGTCTGCACGTGGCCAGCTATGTTTCTGAAGAAGACCCGAGCCAGCGGCTTTTGTTCCTCATCAACCCAACGTCTGAAGACCTCGAGGCGCGGCTGGCGTTTTCAGATCTGGTCACGCTGGCCGCAATTCCGCATAATGAAACCGCAGCTCCACTGACGGGGCGAAGTTTTGAGCTTGCGGTTCCGCATTACGGCGTGCTTTCCATGCAGCTCAGCGACCCAAGCCAGTCCGAAATCGAACGCGGCCGTCCGCATGGCGCCGCTGCCAATAATAATGATGATGGGGTCGTGCAATGGACTTGAAACACGATTGGAAAGCGCTCAACGAGGTGCTTTTTCACGGAACGAGCTGGGGATCCGGCCTTGCGGTAACGGGTGCCGCGCCAGGGCTTGAGGCCGGCGGTTCAAGTCTGGTGCTGCTCGAGGATGACGATCGCGTGATCGATGGCGTTGCTTCGAACGGGCGTGCCTTTACCGATACGGCGATTACCGGCGTTTCGTCGAGCAAGGATATCCTGGACGAGCTGGCTGGAAAATACGGCACCGAGCAGACGATCGTGTTGTCCAAGAAAGTGCTCGACCAATGCGTGATCGAGGCGGCAACTCTGGGCACGAATTATTTTCAGCAGCTGCAAAGCCTGCGTTCCAAGGTTTTGGATCAGATCGGGCGCAAAAAAGGCGGGCTGATCGTCTCGCGCCGAAACTTTCTACTCGATCTTTTTGGCATGAAGCTGAAACGGGTTTTGCCCCGGCGTTTCAATGTACTGCTCTTCATCGATCAGCGCGCGCCGACTTCGCATACCGAGGGGTTTTCGTTTCGCTCAATCCTGCTTTCGTATTCGGGCGGACAGCTGGATCAGTTTTTTGAGCCTGATTTTTCGAGCCTGCATGAGAACCGATTGAAAAACTGGAATCAGGAATCGGACGCGATCGGTCAGTATCTGAACTCGCGCTATATCCTGCCCTGCTATGGAATCTTCATGCATAAGGAGGAGTGGGAGCGTTGCCTGGAGGTGGCCAGTATCAAGGGCCGGCCCTGGGGGCAGTTCGTTCGCTATTATGACGGGGGCTCGGCGGCGGTGTATCCCAATAGAATCATTGCGAAAATTTTGCTCGGGATTCAGCGCATAATGGTGTATTTCGGTCGGCTTTAAAGTCTGCTATAAGCCCGGCTATGACAGCAAGTACAGCGGCGCCTGAAACCATTCAGAAACCCCATAAGCATCATATTCTGGGCCTGCGCAAGAGCGACCTCGTCGAGGAGTTGCTGAGCATTGGCGTGCCCGAGAAAAAAGCCCGGTATCACAGCCGCCAGATTTTCCACTGGCTCTACCAGCGCAAAGTTACGACATTTGAAATGATGACCGATCTGTCGAAGCTCGTGCGCGGTCATCTTGCCGAAAAATTCCAGATTGCGCCGCTGCCCAAAGTTTTTCATCAGAAGAGCATCGATGGCACCCAAAAGTTTTTGTTCCGCCTTTACGACGGAAAAACCATCGAGAGCGTGCTTATTCCCGCCGAGGACCGCCTTACCATCTGCATCAGCTCGCAGGTGGGCTGCGCCATGGGCTGCAAGTTTTGTTTGACCGGCACCATGGGGCTGATGCGAAATCTGGAAGTTTACGAAATCGTGGGCCAGGTGCTGGAGCTGTCAAAGCTCGAGACGATCAGCAACATTGTTTTCATGGGCATGGGCGAGCCGCTGCATAATTTGGAGAACGTTTGCCGCGCGATAGAAATTCTGCTGGCGCAGGATGCTTTGAACTTCTCAAAACGCAAGGTAACGGTAAGTACCTCCGGGCTGGTCTCGGCCATTCGCAAGATGAATGACCGCCTGGTGGGCGAGAGCCGCCCCAATTTGGCCATCTCGCTCAACGGTTCCTACGATGCTCAGCGCGAAGAGGTCATGCCCGTCAACAAGGCATTCCCGATCGCTGATCTGCTCGAGGCCTGCCGGGACTGGCATCTGGAGCCCCATCGCCGCATTACTTTTGAGTATGTCGTACTGGGCGGCCTGAATGACACTGTCGAAGACGCGGCACGGGTGACCAAGCTCCTGCGCGGCATTCCCTGCAAAGTGAACCTGATTCCTTACAATCCTCACGATGGCAGCGATTACAAACGCCCGGAACACGAAGCCGTTCTGGCCATGCACCGCTACCTGCTCGACCACGATATTGCCGCTATGATTCGTCACAGCCGCGGCCGCGACATTCTGGCGGCTTGCGGGCAGTTACGCAGCGCGGTAGATGCTGTTGCCCGAACCCGTCCACACATCGCCATCGCTGACTGTAATGATGGCCGTGTCATTGGCGCATGAGCGGGCAGCGCCTGCCGCTCAATAGCGCTTAAATTTGACAGTAGTCGTATGGCCGGATAAACGAACGCATACTGCTGAAATAGCGCGCTTACGGCGCAGGGGGATTTGTTCATGAAGAATTTGGGAATCATTTTGGCTCTGGTGTCCATGTTTGCAGTGTCGATGAATTCGACTTCCTACGCATCGTTCAGGAAGAAATCGAAAGACGCGGACGCGATTGCCCGCCAGTCTGGCGTACTGAAAGCCGACAGCAGCTCTTCTCGTTATGAAATGACGACGCTGGCCAGCGACAGCCCATCTTCAATTCTGGGAAAAACCGAGCTTACGGCGCAGGCAGGCACGGCGATCATTTCAGGTTTCACCGCGGGCATTTTCAATTTTCGTGGCGCCTACAAGCTTCCTGTTCCGGCATTGCTTTATGGTGAGGCTGGCCTTGGCTTTGCATTCAATACCGATAAAGTCGTCCTACCGATCGACTTCGGCGCCCGCTTCAATCTGAGGATCTCGGGTGCTCCCGCCGTACAGCCCTTCGCTCATCTTTCGCTTGGGCCAGCCCTCGCCACTTCGGGCAAGAGTGTCATGTTCCACATGTTCTTCGGCCCAGGCGTCATGTACCGCGTTTCGCGCAGCTACGACCTGCGTTTGGATGCCGGTATGGTCGTGTTCAACGACAGCACGGGCTTTCAGGCCACGGCTGGCGTAGCTCTTTAACCTGCTCCGACAGCGAGATTCACGGCGGCGGCTAACAAGCCGCCGCATGGAATCACAAGCCAGACCGGAAATTTCGTAAATAACGATATCAGCAACGCGGCGACCGCGATGGTGGCCGCGAGTGCATGGGTGCCACCCGACGTGGGCGCCATGCCCAGCCGCACGACAGCGACCGCAATTGAGCCGACCACTGCTCCGACCGCGAACATTACGAATTGCCGCGCATACGGCGACTTGCTGAATTTGCGTTCCGCGATGGGAAACCAGGTCAGGATATTAAAAAAAGCCGGAAAAAAAACACCGGCTGTTGCCACCACCGCGCCCACTATTCCAGCGACTTTATAGCCAATGAACGTCGAGGTAATGAGAACGGGGCCGGGCGTAATCTGACCGAAGGCCAGGGCATCCATGAACTGCGCCTGGGTTAGCCAGTGGTGGGTTTCAACCACGTCGTGCGCCAATAAAGGCACGATGGCCAGCCCCGTACCGAAGATGAAAACCCCCGCTTTTAGAAAGACCGCGGTAAGGGATTTGAGCACGCCCAGCTCAACGCCTGCACCGCCCAGCAAGCCCATGGGCAAGAGTGCCAGCATAGCCTGGCCGGTCGAGCGTAGCGTGAGCTTCATGATTAGAATGCCAAACAATCCTGAGCCGATAATGACCAGGGGCTCAATCGAAGGCCGTAATGTGGCAAGCAGGCACGCCAGGACGGCCATGACCCAGAACATGAACTCCAGGCGGTAGGGCTTCGAGAGCCGCCAAACACTTTCGACAATCACTCCCAGCGCCGCCGATTGCATTCCAAAAAACAGGGCTTTGCTCCAAGCAAGGGATTGCACGGACGTATAGAAAACGCCGAGGCATAGCATCATGACGAACGAGGGCGCGATCAGGCAGGTGCCGGCGATCAGACCGCCCGGAACGCCACCGCGCACATTTCCCAGGTAAATTGCTGTTTGCGTTGCCGTGGCGCCGGGCAGGGCTTTGATGAGCGCTAGGCCCTGCGCAAATCGCTCAGGGCTGAGCCACTTGCGCTTTTCGACCAGGTCTTTTTGGTAGCTCGCCAGCAGCGCCAACGGGCCGCCAAAGCCCAGAAAGCCGAGTTTCAAAAAGTAGAGTGCGATCTCTTTGTAATGCATCTGCTGGGATTATAGGGCGGGTGAGGGGCGAGAGTAAAGATCAGAGCCTCAGATCAGAGCTGGAGAGTGGAGCAGAGTCTGACAACTGGATTGTACAAGCGCTTTGCCCTGGTGGCTGCTGTTTTCCCGCATCATTTTCTTGAGCGAGTCCATGGGCACGAAACGCTGAGCCGACCAGGCCGGGCCTACGAGCTCGTCGGGGTGGCTGGACATTCCATGAGTTCTTTCGACGTGAATGCGTGGGTCGAGGTTTTCCAGAAACGCCATGGCCCAGCGGTTGTATTCGTCGAGCTCCAGAAGCGGCCAGGGCTCATGAGCGTAGCGCCGGGCAAGCGCGGTGTCTTTGAGAATCATGAGCTGGTGAATCTTCACGCCGTGTACGCCCAGACGGCTGGCGGTGCGGGCGGCCAGAATGGCGTCGGCGATGGTGTCGCCGGGAGCGCCGAACATGAAGTGCACCGCGACACTGAGGTTGGGAAAGCGCAAGGCGCGCTCGACGCCGTCCAGCCCCTCGGCCACCGTGTGCCCGCGTTCATAAAAGCGCAGCGCTTCATCGCGCATGGACTGCAAGCCCAGCTCAAGACTCACGTAACGGCCGCCATGGCCGTAGCTGTTCAGCAGGGCCAGCACCTCGCCGGGAATGCAATCGGGGCGCGTACCGATCGCCATTCCCACGACGTTGGGAATATTGATCGCGCCGTCGTAAACTTCGCGCAGGTAGTTCAGGGGCCCATAGGTATTGGTGAAAGACTGAAAATACGCCAGGAACTTTCCGGCGCTGAAACGCTCGGCGATTTTGGGAATGCCCTCGCGCACCTGGGCCTCGATGGACCGCGAGGCGCTGCCAGCGCTGAAAAACGAGCTCGAGCCGCGCTCATCGCAAAACGAGCAGCCGTTCGTGCCGCGGGTGCCGTCGCGAGTCGGGCAGGTAAAACCAGCCGAAACGGTGACCTTGTAGACCTTCTCGCCGAAACGCTCGGCGAGATGGTCGCTATAGGCGTGCCAGAGGCCGTTGCGCCATGCTGCCGACGTAGTCAAGAATGCCTCGTTTGAATCCATCGACGATGTCGTCCAGACGCGCTGGATAGTCGATTTTGGTGCCGCCAATTTCAGTGTGCCGGTCGTTCAGGTTCAGGCGCCGGAATTCGGGCGTGAAGTCATAATGCTCGACCTCGACGTAAGTCATCACGCCCTGGGTGACCAGGCGGCTGAGCGCCAGGTTGCGGGCGTAGACGCCGTCGGCCACGCGAATGGCCATGTAGTCATTGGGGCCGGTTTCCATCTTTACGTGCAACGCATCGGAAAGATTTTTTATCACCGCGGCGGTAAAAACACTCGACTCGACCCAGCGGTGGCCGTCGACCAGGTTGCGTACGGCCTGAAAGCGCAGCTCGCGCGAACCCACTTCGTCATGCATTAAATTTCCAGCGACGTAGCCGCGCACGGTGTTTGTCGCATCCTGCGTCTTGTTGAGCTCGGAGGCGTCGAAGTGAACGACCACCGTGAGCTGGGGACGAAAGGCGTTGATTTTTTCGGCGCGCGCCGACAGGTCCAGCCGGCTAATGAAGTAGTTTTCGCGCTGGGCTTCGGACGTGATTTTCTTAATCATCGCGCTGTGGTCGAAAAGCGCGAACAGCTCATGGCCCAGGGGCGCGGAGTTCAATAAATTTTCGAACCAGGAAACATCGCTGCTGTTTCGGATCTCGCGCTCACCCCAGGGGATGAGGTTGTACGATTCCAGCGGCTGTTCGGTCACGGGCCCCAGCTCGTGTCGGGTGACCATGACGTCAGCGCCGAGTGCCGTGAGCTCGCGGCCAAGCAGCATGCAGACATCGAACGCGATGACACCTTCGCTGACGTAGCCTATGGCGGTGTGTACGAACTTGCCGGTTTTCTCGTCCCAGAGTTTTCCGCCCATATGGCCGGGGTCGAGAGCGATGCGCAGGCCTTGTAACGGCTGGTTTGTTGAGTTCAGCGCCGCGGCCCCCAGTCTGGCCAGAAGCCCGCCGGTATCGTCGGGGGCTCCCAGGCGCTTGAAGCCAAGCTGATAGTCCAGTACCTGCCTGGCGTCGCGGTCCTGGTACACCGAAAGACCCT
>JACQAW010000362.1 GCA_016194725.1 Deltaproteobacteria bacterium | reverse complement strand
AAGAGCTGCGTATCCACCCTTAAATGAGACCACAAGAAGTGGTGCTCAGTGAGAAATAACTCGGTCAATAATCATCAAGGAATGGCAAAAAATAGGGGTTTCCGTGATTTTACGTTTTTTGCCTTCGTTTTCTATGCGCTTTATCGAGTCAAGCTCATAATGATTCTTTAACATTCGGCACTTAAAATAGTTCGTAGAGCAAGCACTTCAGAGCGCGTTCATCTCTTCGGAGGCACGTTTGTGAACAGAATCGCGTCTTTAAAAAATGGGCTCTCACAGTCCAAAATACTTTGGCGCCGCCATGATTTTAGCGAGCTCCGCTATTCCATCTCGTTTGAAAATGCCGCATCGGCAGCGCAGCCGGATCGGAACTGGCTTGCGGCAAAACTATTCATCTCTGAGTTCACTAAACGTGGGCTGCTCTCGCGTCTCTCGAAGATAGAAACGGTAAGCGTCGGTGAATCTCTTGTGCTCCATATAGCTGTTGATCTCGTGGACCCTAAAGATGAACCATTTCATAAAGTGTTCTTCATCACCGCCACCTTAATCAGCGCCAATCGTCTTTCGGCTACCGAGACGCTTGTGGCACTCGAAATCGACCATACCTCATGGCGGCAGTGGAGGCGGTTTCGAGCATTGTTTCGACTGGCGCAAATACGCTTAAACCGACTCATGCGCAAAGCGCGCGGATGGTGACGAGATGACGCTGAAAACTACGACTGAACCAGATACCACTAAAAGCGAAGACAAAAGCTCATTGCTGTCAACAGCGCCAGCACCGAAACGGCGGGTTCGCCAACATCGGCTGGGACCGCTGATAACCGAGACGGCTGATCGTCAGCAACGAGAGGAAACCCGGCACATTGTTCACGAGCGATGTGGAATCAACCTATACGCCCTAGGCGAGGACGGCGGCCCATGCACCGGAATCATTGGTACGGGCGTGGTGCTCGATATCTGCAAAAATGGCATTGGCATCATCACAAATGCAGGAATTCCACCTGGCACGCATGTAATCCTCGAGCTTTTGAGCTCAAAGTTTAATCACCAGTTTCAGGCAACGGTACTCTGGCACAATCCGCTTCCCAGCGAAAATAAGATTATCAAAGAGACACCAGGTACCAGTTTGCGAATGGGTCTCCTTTTCGAGATTCGCTCTCGCGAAGAGGTCGCGGTCTTGGCGGAGATCGCGCAACTATTATAACGCATTATGCACAGAAAGGTCATCATGGATGAGAAAATTGGACCTAAACCACGGCCACCGCCATCTGAGGCTGCGAAAACCGTAGAGTCCAAGTCAACAGATGATGGTCTTGGGTCCCGCGCTGAATTGAACTCCGATGATGCCTCATTTGTTGCCATTCGGTCTGAAAGTTTTGTTTTGGGAAATAAGTCAGCCTTCGACGTGTTTGTAAAAATCTCATCGGGGCGCTTTTTGAAGCTCCTTCAGGCAGGCGATGGCTTCACGCCGGATAGACTGGAAAACTACATAAATAAAGGCGTAACCCACTTCTACATCAAAAAAGAAGCCGAAGAATCCTACCGAAATTACTCTGAAACGATTACCGCTGCCGTACTGGGCTCAAAAAAGCTATCGCATGAAATCAAGCTCGGCCAGATATTCAATCAAGGAACAATGGTCATGGGCTTTCTTAAAGACCAAGGAGTCACTGAGGCGAATCTGCAATGCGCCTCCAAGTTCATTGGCAGCGTGAAAGAACTCGTCATACAACTAAATTTCGAAAAGAGTGACGTGCTCAGCGGGTTTTTTTCAAATGTAGCCACCGCCGAACATGGGGTTGGAACATCCTTGTTAGCAGGCATCCTCGCTCATGTGCTTGAGATAAGAATGGATCGGCCGGTTCAAATTGTGGGAATGGCTTCACTTCTTCATGACATTGGCTTAGCGAAGCTACCCGAAGCTCTTTGGTCCGAGGACCAGTCCAAAATGAGTGAAAAAGAAAAAGCTCTCTTTCGTGCTCATCCGACCTTAGGCGCGGATCTCGTTCGCGACATTGGCCACTTTGATCCAGCAGCAATTCAAGCTATCGAGCAGCACCACATGAGGCTTCATGGGGTAGATGGATTTCCTGAAAAGAAAACGACTATTCCCCTGCCCCGAGTGAGCGAGATCGTCGGGATATGTGAAGAGTTCAACTGGCTAATTCAAAGGGCAAAGAAGCATTCAGGACTCTCTATCTTGTCAGAGCTCGAGAAAAGCGTGTTTCCAGGATTCTCAAGGCAAATAGTCTATGCCTTTCGGACTGCATTTTTCCCGAAGAAGTAAGATTTTGGGAGGAGGAGCACGATGTCTGCAACCAAAATCCTGATCGTGGACGATGACGCCGATATTCGTGATCTGATATCCGCGGAGTTTGAGATGCGTGGGTGTCAGGTGCTCCATGCGGGGAACGCGGTGGACGCCATTGCGCTTTTGCATAGCACAGATCTGCATGCGGTTGTTTCCGATTATCTTATGCCAACGATTGGCAGTAAGGGTGCCCAGACTGCCGAGGCACTACTTGAGGCCATTCAAGAACGCAGGCGCAATAATCCCGTGGAGAGCCCGACGGTCGTATGTCTGCTGACCGGGTATGGCGACCTGCTTCCCCCTTCGGTTTTCCAAAAAGGCGCCACGGCCATCTTTTCGAAGCCGATCAACTGCAGAGACCTTGTGCGTTATATTTTTAAACAGTTAGGCCGAAGTGCTTCCCGTTAGATCGCGTTGGGGAAGCCATGTTGAGACTCAGCATCCCCCCAGGGTAAAACACGCACCCACGTTGCTGATTTTTCAGCCCGGTTTTTGGCGGAATCCCATGGGATCAAGGCCGGACCATTGGTATCTTCCACGACCCAGATCAGCGGATGGGAAATAGCGATAATAAAGGTTATCGACTGACCAGTAGCGGCGCACGGGCAATTTAACGCTACGCCTCCTCGTTCACCCGATGGGTGCAGGCATGTTTTCCGAGTCGCCAATGTAGGTTGCGTCGTAGTATCTTGCTGCCCATGCCAAAATCAAAATGGGATAAAAGGGCGTGGGTCGCGCCAATTTTTCCGTGTCCAACGAGTTTCATTTAGTGAATTAACTCCGCGACCGTCTCTTCGATCGCGTTGGTCTTATTGCGTACCTCGAGTGCCTTGGCAAGCCCTGCGGCATCTACGCGCACTTGTTTCCATCCCATCTCAAGCCTGAGTGCAGTGAAGGCGAGCAGGCATTCAAGGGTTTGTTCTCCAAGAGTTCCCATCGAACGCGAGCGCTTCTTGAATTCCTTGTTGATCCTCTCGATCGGATTGGTCGTCTTGAGCGCAATCCAGAACCGCTTTTCAAAACGATAATGCACCACGAGGGAATCCAGATCCTTCTCCAAGCAATAAACGGCCCTTTCGGCATCAGCTCCCATGGCTTCTTTCAGGGCTTTGAAAGCCTGACGTGCCTGATCCTCGCTTGAGGCGTACATCACCTTGTGCGCGAGCAGCTTGAATGCCTCGCGGAACCTGGCCGGCGTCTTTGCCAACGCGTTCCGCAGCGAATGCACCCAGCAACGTGCGGTCACCGACTTCGGAAATGCTTTTTGGAACAAGGTCTCAAGGCCGGGCAAGCCGTCCATGATTCCGATTCGCACGTCTTCGCTGTTAAGGCCGCGCTTGATGAGCTCGCTAAAGACCGCCTCCCAGGTATCTACGTTGTCCTTGGTGCCCGGCTCGATGGCCAGGATGCTCTTGTGGTTGGTCTCATCGATTCCCAGTACGACCAGTGAGGGCTCCTTTTCGGTGGAGCCCCGACGCTGGATCTTGAAATTCGTGCCGTCGATGTAAAGTGCCCAGTATTTTCCTGTAATCGACCTTGTGAGCCAGTCTACGGCTTTTCCCTGGATCTCACCCAGGGAGTTGCTTATGGTCTGACGCGAAACGTCAATTCCGAGCAGGCGCTTGCTCATCATTTCGAGGTCCCGCGTCGAGATCCCAGCCAGGTGAAGGACCGCCATGTCCTCTTTTAGCCTCGGGTCGATCTGCTCGCTCTTGGGAATGATCGCGCTTTCAAAACGGCGATGACGATCCACAGGCATGCGAAGGGTTATGCCGCCCAAGCCTTTGAGCGCGTACTCGCGAGTCTGGTAGCCATTCCTCTTGTTGCCATCTTCACTCGATTTACCGAGGAAAACCGTCATTTCTGAGCTCAAGACTTGGTCAATCGCGTTCGATGCGGCGGTCCTCAGCTCCTTGGTCAGCAGATCAAAAAACTTTCTGCGTCCCTGCTCAAGGCTGACAACTGCCTCCTTGAGTTCAGGAAAATTGAATTCCACTTTGATAATTCCCATGTTCAACATACTTTGTGTCTCCAGTCGGTTTGTAAACCGCTGGACACGGAATTTTTGGC
>JACQAW010000361.1 GCA_016194725.1 Deltaproteobacteria bacterium | reverse complement strand
TCCTGACGCTGCTTCTCGACCATCTTTTTTGCGCTCTTGATGGTGGTGACGTAGCCGTATTCGGAAAGCTTGTTGTAAATGAATGGCTTGAACAGCTCGAGCGCCATCTGCTTGGGCAGACCGCACTGGTGCAGCTTGAGCTCAGGACCGACGACGATAACCGAACGCCCGGAGTAGTCGACGCGTTTACCGAGCAGGTTCTGGCGGCAACCGCCCTGTTTGCCCTTGAGCATATCAGACAGCGAACGGAGCGGACGCTTGCTTGGACCGGTGAAGGTCTTGCCACGGCGGCCGTTGTCGAACAAGGCGTCGACAGCTTCCTGGAGCATGCGCTTTTCGTTGCGGATGATGATTTCAGGAGCATTGAGCTCCATAAGACGTTTCAGGCGGTTGTTACGATTGATCACACGACGATAAAGATCGTTGAGATCGGAAGTCGCGAAACGGCCGCCGTCGAGGGGAACGAGAGGACGAAGTTCCGGTGGAATGACCGGAATAACTTCGAGCATCATCCAATCCGGGCGATTGCCCGACTCTTTGAATGCTTCGACGACTTTGAGGCGTTTGGCGATCTTCGTGCGCTGAGCTTCGCTATTGGTCGCCTTCATCTCTTTACGGAGCTGGCGGGCCATGAGATCCACATCGATCTTCTTGAGAAGTTCGCGAATCGCTTCGCCACCCATGGCGGCGGTAAAGGTCACGCCTTCCTTGATGAGCTGGTTGAACTTTTCTTCAGAAATGATCGCTCTTTCGTCGAGCGAACTGTTTCCTATATCGGAAACAACGTACGCTTCGCAGTACAGGACTTTTTCAAGTTCTTTGAGTGAGATATCGAGTAAAGCGCCAATGCGGGAAGGCAAGCTGCGCAGGAACCAAATATGCGCGACCGGCGTTGCCAGCTCGATGTGACCCAAGCGCTCGCGTCGAACCTTCGACTGAATGACTTCCACACCGCACTTTTCGCAAACGACTCCGCGGTGCTTCATGCGCTTATACTTGCCGCAGTTGCACTCATAGTCCTTCACTGGCCCGAAAATCTTCGCGCAGAACAGGCCGTCTCTTTCAGGCTTGAACGTGCGATAATTGATCGTTTCGGGTTTCTTCACTTCACCGTAAGACCACTCACGAATCTTTTCCGGCGAGGCCAGCGAAATGCGAATGCCGGTAAAGCTAAGTGGATCTTTAGGTTTGTCAAAAAAGTTTAGAAGATCTTTCACGGATTATTCTCCTCGAATCCAATAGAAAAAATCGATAAATGAGTCGGCCAAAGCCGGGCCCGCGAAGGCCCGGCTGCCGTAATTACTACTCTTGTTTATCTTCAATGAGCTCAACGTTCAGGGCCAAGCTTTGCAGTTCTTTCACCAAAACGTTGAAAGACTCTGGCAACCCGGGTTCGAGCACATGCTCGCCCTTAACGATGGCTTCATACATCCTGTTTCGACCGGTCACGTCGTCAGACTTGACCGTCAGCATCTCTTGCAGAGTATGAGCTGAGCCGTATGCTTCAAGTGCCCACACTTCCATCTCACCCAAACGCTGGCCGCCGAACTGGGCCTTACCGCCCAGAGGCTGCTGCGTAACGAGCGAGTATGGCCCGATGCTGCGTGCATGGATCTTTTCTTCAACAAGGTGATGCAGCTTCAGCATGTACATCACTCCGACCGTTACATCTTCCGAGAACGCTTCGCCGGTCATACCGTCGAAAAGCGTCGTCTGACCGCGGGTCGGGAGCTCCGCCAGCGTCAACATGTTGTGAATGTCCTTTTCGGCTGCTCCGTCGAAAACCGGTGTCGCAAAATGGATGCCGTTTTTCACAAGGCCCGCAATTCGCTTGAGCTCAGCATCGCTGGCTTTTTCGAGATACTTCTCGATTTCCGGCGACGTGTAGATTTCACGAATGACCTTACGAAGATTGTCGGGTTGGAACTGGTCGACATAATGCTGAAGCTTGTCGCCGATACCGAACGCTGCCCAACCGAGCATGACTTCAAGAATCTGCCCGATGTTCATACGAGATGGAACACCGAGAGGATTCAGAACCATGTCAACGGGACGGCCATCGGCCATGTACGGCATGTCTTCAATCGGAACAACGCGTGAGATCACGCCTTTGTTTCCGTGACGGCCTGCCATCTTATCGCCGACGCTCAGACGTCTCTTGATAGCGATATAGACCTTCACCATCTTGATCACGCCCGGGGCCAGTTCGTCACCGCGCTTGAGCTTGTCTGTCTTCTCTTTGAAGACGCCCTTGACGATGTCCATCTTCTCTTTGGCGGTCTTCATGAACTGCGTGACTTCCGCTTCGAGATCTTCTTTCACGGGGATGTAACCAAGAAGTTCGAATGGCGTGTTGGCCAACGTGTCCTTATTGAGCTCTTCACCCTTCTTCAACAGTTCCTGGGAGCCGTCTTCGCTCAGGAGCTTGCCCGTGGTCTTTGAACCTTCGAGGATCTTGAAGATCTTCGTCTGGGCGCTGCTCTTGATGGCTTCAAGTTCGATTTTCTCGTCCCGGCGGATCTTCGAGATTTCATCTTCGAGGATCTGCTTGGTGCGTTCATCCGGCTCAGTACCTTCGCGAGCGAAGACCTGGGCATTGATGACCGTTCCGTAGATGCCCGAAGGCACGCGGAGCGAGGTATCGCGAACGTCGCCGGCTTTTTCGCCGAAGATCGCGCGCAACAGCTTTTCTTCTGGAGAAAGCTGGGTTTCACCCTTCGGCGTAACCTTACCCACGAGAATATCGCCCGGTTTCACTTCAGCGCCGATGCGAATGATCCCGCTCTCATCGAGGTCTTTGAGAGCTTCTTCGCCGACGTTTGGAATGTCGCGGGTGATTTCTTCTTTGCCTAACTTCGTATCACGAGCGACGCACTCGAACTCTTCGATGTGAATCGACGTGAACGTGTCTTGCTGAATCAGGCGCTCGCTGATGAGGATCGAATCTTCGAAGTTGTAGCCCTGCCATGGCATGAAGGCGACCCGGATGTTTTGTCCGAGAGCCAACTCGCCAGCGTCAGTAGCTGGACCGTCCGCAAGAACATCACCGGCCTTCACGCGATCGCCGACCGAAACGAGCGGCCGCTGCGTCGAGCGCTGGTACTTCGTCAGGTTGTAGATGTCGACATCTGAGCCGATTTCGTCCGACGCCTTGGTATTCGTGCGACGAACGACGACCTTCGAGCCGTCAACCATGGTGATCTCGCCGTCGTGCTTGGAGAGCAGGATGGAACCTGAGTCTCTGGCCACGACGCCTTCGATACCTGTTCCAACGACAGGTGCAGACGTCCTCAGGAGAGGAACAGCCTGGCGCTGCATGTTGGAACCCATGAGTGCACGGTTCGCGTCATCGTGCTCCAGAAACGGAATCAACGAAGCCGCGATGGACACGAGCTGGTTAGGACTGACGTCCATCAACTCGAGATCTTCCGGATTCACGAGGGCGAATTCGCCCTTCCTGCGAGCCGGTACGAGGCCGGTGTTGAACTTCTTCGATTTCAAGTTTTCAGCATTCACCTGAGCGATGACTTTATTTTCTTCCTCAGTTGCCGTGAAATACTTGATTTCGTCGCCGATTTTCTTATCCGTCACTGGACGGTACGGGGTTTCAATGAAACCGTACTCGTTCACGCGAGCGAACGTCGAAAGAGACGCGATGAGACCGATGTTTGGACCTTCAGGCGTTTCGATAGGGCAAATACGACCGTAGTGGGTCGGATGCACGTCGCGGACTTCGAAGCCTGCGCGTTCACGAGTAAGACCGCCCGGCCCGAGGGCCGAGAGACGTCTTTTGTGCGTGATTTCCGAAAGGGGGTTCGTTTGGTCCATGAACTGAGAAAGCTGGCTGGAACCAAAGAATTCCTTTACGACTGCGGAAACCGGTTTCTGGTTGATGAGATCGTGCGGCATCAGGGTTTCAATTTCCTGGATGCTCATACGTTCGCGAATCGCGCGTTCCATACGAACGAGACCGATACGGTACTGGTTCTCGATCAACTCGCCCACTGCGCGAACGCGGCGGTTACCAAGATGATCGATGTCATCGATGGTGCCACGGCCGTTGTTCAACTCGCAAAGGTAACGAACGGTTTCGATGATGTCGGCCTTCGTAAGAATGGTGACATCGGGCTGAATATTGGATTGTGGAAACTTGTAGTTCAGCTTGAGACGGCCGACCCGCGAAAGGTCATAACGATCCAAGTTGAAGAACATGTTTTCAAAAAGCGTGCGAGCAGCCTCGAGCGTCGGTGGATCACCTGGACGCATGCGCTTGTAGATTTCGATCAACGCCTCTTCGGGACTATTAATCTTGTCTACCAATAGCGTATCGCGCAGAAACGGACCGAACGTGAGATTATCTGTGAAGATAACCTTGTAGTCGCGGATGCCGCGCTTGTTCAGTTCCGCCAGATGCGCTTCCGTGAGATCAGAATTGACCTCAACAACCACTTCACCGGTCTTTTCGTCGATGATGTCTTCTGAAGTCACGCGGCCGATAACGGCAGCACGCAGCACTTCCAGACGCTTCATTCCTGACTTTTCGATTTTCTCGATGACGGCACGGGTATATTTCCGGTTCTTCTTAACCAGAACTTCGCCCGACTTCGGATCCAGCAGATCTTCATCGGCACGTTGGCCGCTGAGAATTTCGAAATCAAGGCGTTTGAAAAACTGATCGCCTTCCTGATTGATCGTTTCTACCTTGTAAAAATACTGGAGCAGCTCCTGAGTGGAGTATCCTAATGCACGCAGCACGATGGTGGCGGGCATTTTGCGCTTGCGATCGATACGTGCGTACAGAATGTCCTTGTGGTCGAATTCAAAATCGAGCCACGAGCCGCGATGCGGAATAATGCGTGCTGAATAGAGAATCTTGCCGCTGGAGTGACTCTTGCCCTGATCGTGGTCAAAAATAACTCCTGGCGAACGGTGCAGTTGGCTGACGATAACGCGTTCGGTACCGTTGATAATGAACGAACCGCTTTCGGTCATCAGCGGAATTTCACCGAGGTAAACCTCTTGTTCCTTGATGTCGCGGATATTGCGGGTCTGAGTTTCCTCATCCACATCATATACCACGAGCCGAACCGTAACTTTCAGCGGAGCAGCGAACGTCATGCCGCGTTGGCGGCACTCGAGCACGTCGTATTTGGGCTTTTCCAATACGTAGCTCTCGAATTCGAGCGATGCCGTTCGATTGAAGTCTTCAATCGGAAAAACAGACTTGAATACGGCCTGCAGGCCGATAGCCTGGCGCTTATTAGGCTTGGCATCTTTCTGCAGAAACAGCTCATAGGATTTTTTCTGGAGCTCGATCAGATCGGGTATCTCTACCGGAGCCTTAACCTTAGCGAAATCTTTACGGACGCGTTTATTACGAGTAAACAGCGATGCCATTCTCTCTCCTAATGAGGACTGAAAGTTCAAAAATTAAACGCAAAGAACCCCAAGGCGGACCAAGCCCTTCCACCATGTCGACTAAT
>JACQAW010000360.1 GCA_016194725.1 Deltaproteobacteria bacterium | reverse complement strand
GCCCCGTGCTTATCGCGGTTGCGTTTACCGGGCCCCACCCCGTGCTTTACTGCTCTATGCTTCTGGCCGCGATTCTTTCGGATATTTTCGACGGCATCATCGCCCGCAAGCTTGGCGTGGCGACCGCGCGACTGCGGCATTTTGACAGCGAGGCCGATCTGGTTTTCTGGGTTTGCACCGCGGTGGCGTGTTACGTCGTGTACCCGGGGCTGGTTCGCCAGCACGGGTGGCAAATCACCGCGCTTCTCGCGTCCGAGGCCCTGACTTACCTGGTCAGCTTCGCCAAATTCGGCCGCTCGATGTCGTCGCATGCGTTTCTGGCCAAAATGTTCGGGCTTACGCTTTTTGCGGGGCTGACTTCGATGCTTTGTTTTGGCGTGGCGGGATTTTGCTTTTATCTGATGCTGGTCATGGGATTGATCGCGAACTTAGAGATCATCCTGATCATCCTGATACTGCCTCATCACACGCACGACATCCCCAGCTGGTACCATGCGCTGCAGATTCGGCGGGGGCTGCCGGTCAGGAAGTGGAAGCTGTTTAACTAGGGCCAAAAGCTGTGTAAGCGCGCCATCGCGCACCAACGATCAGCCCTGGTGCTCGACTTGGACAGATGCCGGAGACCCTGGTAACATTTTTGAATGAGCTATCGAAAATTCAGTCTTGTGCTGGCGTTGCTAATGGTACAGGCGTTCGGTGCGGAGATCTCCGACGATGTGATCGATGAATATGGGCGTTACGTCGGTTCTGCCAAGCTCCGGATGACGGCTGCCGAAGTCGAGAAAGCGTTCGGAAAGCCTTCGCGTATAACGAAAGGCAACGACAAAGGGGGGCATTATCGCGAGTCGCTGGATTATCCCGACCACGGGATGTTCTTTACTTTTTGCGCCACCAATAAGGTGCAGGAGGTTTTCAGAATCACCGTGCGCAAGCCCTTCAATGGGCGGGTTCCGAAGCGCGTTCACACGAAAACCGGCTACATTGTTCCAGAACTCGTACTGGGCAAGAGTACGGCCAAGGACGTGAACGACCGTTTTTCCACGTCAGGCTTCTCCCACGATGGGGACTTCGATACCCTGCATTTCAGCTCTCTCACCTTCCGCTTCCGAGGCGACAGGAATAACCCGAAAGCGCGCTTCGAAGAAGTTCGCAACAACGTGATCGAAGAAATCGCCGTTGGCGAGGAAGATTCATGCGACGATTACGAGACTCCGTAATGGAAAAGCAGGGTGCCATCGGCGCCAGCCCAACCTGTTCAATACTGCCCCGACCTCCGAAAATCATCAGAAGCATCCTGGTCAGGATTATGAGCATCCGTCGGGATTTCCTCTTGCTTCGATTTGAATTGCTTCAACACCGCCCAAACTCCGATTGCCGAGCAAATCGCAAATACGCCAAACCACGCCGCCGTAAGCGAGCTTTTTTCGCGCAGATTTCTTGCCGCGCCCCGTGCAACGTCGCTCAACTTGCTTGCAGCAGGCTCTGTCAATTCCGTCATCGCTCACCCCCAGGCGCAAACGACGTGCAAACCACATACCCCGCCGGCCGCCTGGTGCCGCGCGGTCAAAATTCCTTGGCGCCCCAGTGCTTGCGCTCAGAGCGTTTGTCGGCCTGCAGCAGCTTGCCGCGGGCTTCGCAGCGCGGGGGCATGGGGGCTGACGTGGGCGAGGGGGCTTCGGGCTCGAAAACCACCGTGGTGAACTTTCGCTCCGCAAGTTCCTCGAGAATGTAGGGCAAGGCGACCGCCGTGTGACTGTGCACGTCGTGCATGAGAATGATGCCTTTTTTCTGATGCTCGATGTCGTCCATGGCCTGATTAAACACAGTTTCGGCGGTGGCGCCTTCTTTCCAGTCGTTGGAATCCATATCCCAGAAAAAGACGGCCAGCCCGTTGTCGCGGGTGATCTTGACGGTTTCGTCGGTCCAGGCGCCGCCCGGAAAACGAAAAAACGGCACGAACTCGCCGGCGGCCTGGCCGACAAAAAACGCGCCGCACAGAATTTCAAACAGCGCGTTCTCGCGTGCCGGATTTGTCATGATGGGGTGATACACCGAATGCGAGCCGACCACGTGGCCCTGCTCGCGGGCCTTTTGCGAAAGCTCGGGAAAGGCGAAAGCGTTCTTGCCCATCTGGTAAAAGTTGGCGCGAACCCCGGCGGACTCCAGTATGGCCAGCACGTTATCGGTGCGGGTGGGCAGGGGGCCGTCGTCGAAGGTGAAGTTGATTTCGTTTTCGGCCAGTCCGCCAAAAGGAACCGCGCCATAGTGTTTGACGAGGCGATCCACGCCAAAGACCGGCGAGAAAATCGGCCCGGTCGAGGCGTCGACCTTCACGACCCGGCTGTCGAGTTTGAACTTCGTGGTTCGTTTGAGCACCAGGGGCGGGTGCCGGTGCGAGCGGGCAACCGCGCGGTTGGATCGCCCACTGGCTCGCGCGGCAAAGCGGTCTTCGAGGCGCTGCGTGGCCGTGAGCTGGTAGGAGTCGATGCGCATGAGCAAATCGGTGCGGCACTCGAGTGCTGCCACGTCGCCGGCCGTGGTCAGCGCATTTTCAAAAAGCGAAAGCCCTGGGTCCGGCGTGCGGGAAAGTTTGGTGCACAGGTCGCGCCATTTTTCGCTCTGGTTGGCTTTTCGCAGCGTCTCGAACAGGTCGTCGGGCAGGTGGCCGCTCGAAGCCCATTCG
>JACQAW010000351.1 GCA_016194725.1 Deltaproteobacteria bacterium | reverse complement strand
GGGTCGGGCGGCGGCGGCTCCTGATTCGGCACCCCGCCCAGCTGTGTGCACGACCGCTCATAGGGGGTTTCGGCCGGAGTTTTTCCGGCGGCATCGCATTTGCGCTCGTCGATCTCGCGGCGGCTCTGAATATCGGCCAGCCGGCGGCTCGATCGGATATACTCGCGTTCCTCGTCGGCGAAGAGGCCCGACAGAATCCCACAACCCCACGAGCTGGTCTCATCGGCTAACACGCTGCCCGGCGTGATTCCGGGAATGATTCCCAGCAAGACAGGCAACACGATCGAGTACATGGAAATCCCCCAGGCCGCCATTGTACCTCCTGGCAAACGGGCGAGCGTATCCTATTGAAATCATTGGAATCCAGAGCGGCTATTCGCAGCCGGCGGCCGTCGTCACGAAGGCGCCCCTCGGGTAACGTTATTTGAGACAAAAATATAACAATAAAATAATACCATTTTACTTCAGAATTTACTCTGGCAGGGAGTGAACCCATGTTTCGGTTGAGCGAAGGTTTTAAATTGGCCAATTGGATTTTGGCTTTCTTTCTTGGAGTCGCGAGCCTGGCTTCGCTGGGTAGACCCGCGCTTTCCTTTGGCGCGGGCAGTGACCCCAACTGGACTCCGGCCCCCGCTCCGGGGGTATTCCCACCCAGTCCGCCGTTGCCCACGCGCGAGAATACGGGGTGCACGACCGATCTGCGCCTGGATGGCCCAGGCAGCGCGATAGCGCTGTTGCCCGTTCGCCAGCAGGGGCCAGCCGGGATCTGCACCGCGGAAGCCGCGGCCGATCTTGTCGACGTCTGGTCGCTCAGCCACAGGGCGCCGTTTGGATTTGCGAGCCGGTCGCACCGGACTTCGCACATCATGGCGGCGATCGGTGCCGCGAGCCACGCGCAACGCAAGTTCGTGGGCGGCGTTAAGTTCGCCCGTGTCTACGACTGGATACGCACTGAGGGCTCGTGCGATCAGGCGGCGCTGACGACCGCCAGCGGTCTTGCGATCAACGGTGCTTATCAGCGCTTCGAAGGCGACTTCAACGCCATCTACGACTCGCTCTATGAAAGTTGGGAACGGGTCAACGAGAAAGGCGCATCAGCAGACGTCGTGGCTCCCGAGGTGGCGGCGTGTATAACCAGGAGCAGTTTTTTGAGCGGTGTTTTGCACGATTTCAGGGAAGTCGAGAGGGCGTTGCGCCAATCCACGCGCAGCGAGTTTTTCCGTGATCTGTTCCTGCGAGCCTGCGACTCGCATCTGGAAAGACCGCATCTTCCGAAATTGCGGCCTCTGGAGCTCGCCGGCAATTCCGCCACGCGCGCGATCGACGCGATTTTCAACCGCACTGTTGCCCCACAGCCCATCGCGATTGGCTACTGCAAGAAAGTTTTGACCAACCCTCAGGACTTCAAGGGCCTGCCCCGGGGCGACGCGGCCGAGACTCTCGAGTTTCGCGAAGATGATGACCGGTGCGGCTCGCACTACAGCACCGTCGTGGGGCGTCGCTGGAACGGGCCGCGTCGTCGCTGTGAGTACCTCATTCGCAACTCCTGGGGCCAGTCGTGCGACGCCTATAAAGACTCGGGTCTCGACTGCGACGCGGACAAGGGCGAGGTCTGGATCGACGGCTGGCAGCTCAACCGCGCCGTGTTCGAAGGCCACCACCTTAACGAGGAGTGACAAATGGCGGGCGCCCTCTCACGGAAGGCGGTACCTAATGTTTCAAAGTCATTGATTAATTTCGTCTTGATTCGGCTGGCGCCCAAGGCGAGAATAGCTGACAGGTGAGGGGAGCCCATGTCCGACGACATTGCGTTGACGTTTCCGCAAATCGAAGAGCTGATTCAGCGGGGCGAGACTGTCGAGGCGCAACGCAGGATTCAGGCGGTGTCGCGCAGCGATCTCAAGCGCGAGTTGCGTTTTCCGCTGGCGCGGCTGGCTCGCCTTGCGTATTGGCCCGAGAAGGTGATTTTTTTGCTCGGACGGATCGTGCGTCCCGGACCCAAGAGCCGGGTTACCGCGACCCAGGAAGAAAAGCTCGAGTACGCTTATGCTTTAGGGCAGCTGGGTGGGTACTACGAAGCCTGCCAGATGCTCCTGAAGCTCGACCGCGTTCGCGTACCTCAGGCCATGCTTTTCACGGCGATTCTTCGCGTGCGTTTTTCTGATTTTAACGGCGCCGAGAAACTTTTGCGTGATTTCATCGCGATTCCGGGCGTCGAAGCGCAGGACCGATTCGACGCATTAGGATACCTTGGCAGCGTGCTCATCCATGGCAAGCAGGATTACGAGGGAGCCAAGACTCTGTTCTCGAATCTGCTGGAGACCGAGGCGGGGCATGCGCACCTCAAACGCAATCGTCTCGACAATCTTCTTCTTTTGGTTCAGAACGAGTTCCTGATGGGCGACGCGTCGGCCGGTCTCAGGTACATGCAGCGTCTCTATGCCGAGATGCCGTCCGACAAGATGAGCGCGCCTGTACGGTGGGCGTGTCGTGAGTGGGAAGTTCTTCTGGGCTTGAAGCGAGGCAGGCGCAAACCTGTGAGGGAGAAGGCCGCGCTGGCCGAGCTGGACGGCGTTCTCGAAGAGCGGCGTGCCGTGAAACGGTGGATTCCGGCCATGTATGGCGAGCTTTACCGGGCTATCCACCTGGGGGACACGGACTCGCTGCTGCGCCTGTACTTCGGGTCACGCTACCCATTTTTCAGAAAACGGGTGCTCCGCGAGCTCAATGCCGAGCCGTCCGATCTCGCCTCGGAATACCGCATTCGCGTGGGTGCGAAAAACGAGTTTGAGCTCGCGACGCTCGACGGCAGCAACACCGTGAACCGGGCCCGCCTAAAGGAAGGGCAGCTTCCGCAGCGCATTCTCCAGATCCTGGGCTCTGACGCTTTCGTGCCGTTTCAGATCGTCGAGCTTCATGCGCTCCTATTCCCTCAGGAATATTTCAATTCGATGACCGGCCCGGCTCGCGTGCACCAGGCCATCGCTCGGCTTCGGCTCTGGCTCTCAAAACGCCGCATCCCGCTCGAGATCCGCGAGTCGGACGGCTATTACGATCTAACCTCGGAGAAAGGCTGCACGCTGATTGTTCCCCGGCCTGATGGTGCCATGCGGGTAGCGGGGCTCCGCCCTCGCGAGCTCATGCTGATGGACAGGTTGCGCACGCGATTCGGCGAGCAGTCGTTTCGCGCGGCCGAGGGGGCAAAGCTTCTTGGCGTTTGCACGAAGACTGTCACCCGATTGCTCAATGCGGCGATCAAGACAAGGTCGGCGCGGAGCGATGGAAAAGGTCGGGCCACGCTTTATCGGTTGGGACGCTAGGTCAGGCGGTTTTTAGCATCTTGTTCTTGGTCTCGACCACCGCTTTTTCCGCGGCGGTGATGTAGTCTTCCCCGCCGCCTTTTTTCAGCCAGGTCATGACCTTCTTGAATACATCGGGATTGAAGTATTCGGGAAACGAGGTTGTGCGTTCGATCTGCGCCACGACGTGCAGCGCATCGCCAAGCTGGCGGGCCGTTCCGTCGTATTTTCCGCGCATGATCGTGTCGATAAGGTCGGCGATCGAGATCAGCTGGGCGAGCTCATCCACTCGAAAAGATTCGAGGTGGGCGGGGTAGCCTGTTCCATTGAATTTTTCGTGGTGCTGCGACAGCAGGGTGATCACGCGCTTGTTGGGAAAGTAATCGATGTCGGCAAGCAGGGACATTCCGAACATGACGTGGGTTTCAAAGACGGCTTTTTGCGCAGACGACAGCTTGGTGCGTGGCGTATTCAGCACCACCGGGTTCAGCTGGGTGAAGCCGATGTCGTGCATCAGGCTGGCAATGATGATGTCTTGCAGGATCTGCTGATCGGTCTTCTTCAGGCCCATCGCGAAAAGCGTAGAGTAGATCGCCACCGAGGTCGCGTGCTCGGTGTCGGGGTTGTCGACGATATCCGCCACGCCCTGGCTGGCGCCCGAGGCTTTGAGAATGTTTTTGACCATCTCTTTCGCGTCATCGCGCGACTTGATGTTTTCGGGCGCCTGGGCCAGCAAGCCGGCCATGAGTTGTTCGGCGGACTTTTCGGGAACAAACTCTTTTCCTGCAGGAGGCACATCCGGAGCTTTTTTCTCGAGCTCGCTGGTAGTCTCGGCATTGAGTGTTTCGATGTCGGCGAGCCTCTTTTTCTTTTCCTCCTCGGTCAGAGCGGCGGCTTCCTCTTCGATTTTCTTTGCCGCGCGGGCATTGGGGGCGGCGGATAGATCATCGGCTGAAAGCTCTTGGGTCTGGGGTTCGGGCAGCCCGATGCTGGCTTCTTCGGCCTCGCCAGGCAGGCGTACCGCAGCGGCGGCGACCGCGGCACCCGGAGCGGCCGCGCCACCGCGCAGATAAGCTTCGTAGGCCGCGCGATCCGACTCGCGCAGCTGAAAGCCTTTCAGTCCTTTTGCGACCATGGATTTGATTTTTTCGAGGTCATCGATGACGATGCCGGCTCTCTTGAAGACGATGATGCGCTGGTTGAGCTCAAGATAAACAAGCACATCGAAGGTTAGAGTGCGGCCCTCCACCAGTGACATCGGATCGATGCTGAAGTACTTCTCTTTATCTAATTTCGCCATCTTCAATGGACGGGCCGTAAAAGGTTGCAGCCCATCATTTTCTCTTCGGAATCCAAATGCTTGCATTTGAGTAGGGCCAGGGAGAAAGTAGTCGTCATGATGACCAAGAACGACCTTTTAAAAGTCAGCCAGGACATTCTTGCCGCCTCCCCGTTCAAAGAAACGGAAATCTCGGTTCAGGTGGGAGAATCTGCCCTGACGCGGTATGGCGATAATCGGATTTCACAGAATGTCAGCCAGGAAAATACTTCCGTGAGCCTGCGCGGGATTGTGCGCGGCGGCCAAGGGGCGCGAACCGCTCGCGTCGAAACCGACCAGATCGACGCTAAAAGCGTGGCGCGTGCCTACGAGCGGCTGGAAAAAATTCTGGATGTGCTGCCCGCTTC
This sequence comes from Deltaproteobacteria bacterium, assembly GCA_016194725.1. GTDB lineage: Bacteria > Bdellovibrionota > UBA1018 > UBA1018 > UBA923 > JACQAX01. The sequence goes on along the minus strand of JACQAW010000351.1, from coordinate 3,142 downwards.
CGAGGTCGCCGACCTGCATGCGAGCGGCGATCGCTATGTCGTACCCGAGCGCCGCGCGGCTGACGTCGCTGAGCCGGAGTTCGCGGCGCAGGCCGTGCAAAAAGCGGTACGAATGGCGTCAGATAACGGATTTCAGTCGTCGGGCACCTTCAGCTCGGATCGCCAGAATAGAGTTTACGCCAACTCCACCGGCTTGCAGCTGGCCAATGAGCTTTCGGACAGCGAGTTTGCCTGCACGATCGAGGGCAGCGGCGGTGCCGGACGTGGATTCTCAAATCGGGCCGATGCCAAAGAGCTGAAAGTCGATGCGTCGGTGAAGCGGGCACTCGAGAAATGCAAGTTCTCGTCTCAGGGACTGGAATCAGTCACGCCGGGCAACTACGACGTGGTGCTCGAGCCCGCGGCTCTGGCCGAGGTGCTGGTGTTTTTCGGCTGGATTGGCCTGTCGGCCAAGGGATATCTTGAAAACCGCGTCTTTTGCAAAGGCAAGCTTGGCGAAAAGCTTTTCGATGAGCGCGTCACGTTGCTCGATGACCCCCTGAACCCTGAAATCGGCGGCTCGTATTTTGACGGTCAGGGCGTGGCCAAACACAGAGTGACCTTCGTGCAGAACGGAGTGCTGAAAGAGCTGGCCAATGATCTGAAGACGGCGCGCCAGCTCAAACGCGCGCCTACCGGCCACGGTATTGAAGAGCCTAACGCCTCGGACCCCATTCCCTGGAACATCGGCCTGGACTGGAGCGGCGACAGGGCGGCCGACACCACCGAGCTGGTGAGCCGGGTGAAGCGCGGCATTCTGGTGACGCAGTTTCACTACACCAACCTGATCGACGTCATGATCCCGTCACTGACGGGCATGACCCGCAATGGGACTTTTCTCATCGAAGACGGAAAAATCACCAAACCGATCCGCAACATGCGCTTTATGCAGTCGATGACGGAATTTTTCAACAACGTGGATGCGGTCAGCCGCGAGCAGGAGCGAGCGAGCACTTTTTTTGGAGGCGCGTCGCTGGCCCCCAGCGTGCTGGTGCGCAAGTTTCATTTTTCCTCAGGAACGGAGTTTTGAGATGTTCGCAACGGAGATGAAAAAGCTGGCGCTGCGGGCTATCGACACGGCTAAACAGCAGGGCGCGAGCTACGCCGATATTCGAATCATTTATACCCAGCATGAGTCGGTGGAAACCGAAAACGGGCGGGTAGTCGAGGTGACGCGCGATGAGTCGTGGGGCTTCGGTGTTCGTGTCGTGGCTCAGGGCGCCTGGGGTTTCGTGTCGGCCAACGAGCTCAAGCCCGATGCGTTGGACCGCGCTGCGGCCAAAGCTGTGCGCATCGCAAAGGCGAGTCACACCGTGATGCGCGAGCCGGTCAGGCTTGCGCCCGAGCCGGTGGTCAACACGCGCTGGCAGACGCCCTGCGAGATCGACCCGTTCCGCGTTCCCGTCGAGGCGAAGGTGAAGCTGCTGCTGGATGTGGATAAGATATTGCGGCAGAAACCGGAAATTGTGCGCGCCACCGGCAATCTAGCATTCACAAAAGAGCGTCAGTGGATGGCCACGACCGACGGCAGTTTCATCGATCAGGAGCTTTTGCGCTCGGGGGGCGGCTTCACCGCCACGGCCTCGGGCAACAACGACACTCAGGATCGCAGCTATCCGGCCGGGCACGGCGGAAACTTTCGCAGCGCCGGCTACGAGTTCATCAACTCGCTCGATTTCGTAAGCCATGCCGCCCAAACCCGCGACGAAGCGGTGGCATTGCTGACTGCCGAAGCTTGTCCCACGGGGGTAAAAGACGTGATTCTCGAGGGTCATCAGCTTGCGCTGCAGATTCATGAATCGGTGGGGCACCCCTTGGAGCTTGACCGCGTGCTGGGAATGGAAGCCAGCTTCGCCGGCCGCAGCTTCATGACCACCGACAAGCTCAAGGGCTTCGAGTACGGTTCGCCGATCGTCAATCTGGTGGCGGATACCACGCTGCCGGGCGGGCTGGGCACGTGTGGTTTCGACGACGATGGAGTGGCGGCCCAGCGCTGGCATGTGGTGCAGGATGGGCAGTTCAAAGCCTATTTCACGAACCGCGAGTTTGCCCATGAGGTGGGTGAGTCGCGTTCGCGCGGCTGCAACCGCACCTGGGGCTTCAGCCATATTCCCATCGTCCGTATTCCCAACCTGGGCCTTTTGCCCGGCGAATGGAAATATGAGGATTTGATCAGGGATACCGAAGACGGCATCCTCATGGCCACCAACAAGAGCTGGAGCATCGATCAGATGCGCCTGAACTTTCAGTTCGGCACCGAAATCGCCTGGGAAATCAAAAACGGCAAGCTGGGCAAGCTATACAAGAACCCAAACTATCAGGGAATCACGCCAGAGTTCTGGCGCTCCTGCGACGCAATATGCGACAATGATTCCTGGATGCTGTGGGGAGTGCATAATTGTGGTAAAGGCGAACCGATGCAGGTTGCTGAGATGTCGCATGCGAACAGCCCCGCGAGATTCCGAAAAGTAAAAGTTGGAATTCGGTAACAGGAACAGATTCAGAAACAGTAACAGTAACAGTAACAGTAACAGTTACCGTTCACGGTTTACCGGTCACGGGTAACCGGTGCCGGTGACCGGTACCGGCCGAGGATCCGGATACCGAGGACTAAAACGGAGACGGACTTCCTTTGTCAATTTATCGCAACATTCCGCAAAAACGCCCCTTCGGTTGGCCAGACATCCTGGTGCTTACCGGCGTTGCGACGATGATTTACGGTCTGGTGGGCCTGGCCCATCAGTGGGCGGGCTCGGCGCAGCTTTATGAGCCCATCAACCTTTCGCCATCGCATCTGCCCCGTTACAGTTTTTACTCGCTGATGCGCGCGGTGGCGGCCTATTTTCTCAGCTTGGGGTTTACGCTCGTGTACGGCTATGTCGCGGCCAAGTTCAAGCGTGCCGAGCGCATCATGATTCCAATGCTCGACATTCTGCAAAGCATTCCCGTGCTGGGTTTTTTGCCGGGGCTGGTGCTGGGGTTGGTTTCCGTCTTTCCCAAGAGCAACACCGGTCTTGAGCTGGCGTGTATCATCATGATTTTCACGGGGCAGGCCTGGAACATGACGTTCGGTTTTTATACGTCCCTGCGCAGCGTGCCCGCC
>JACQAW010000350.1 GCA_016194725.1 Deltaproteobacteria bacterium | reverse complement strand
AAGCAAGGTTTTTCCGGTTTCGCCAAATACGCTGGCAATCACCGTGAACTCGATTGGCAAGTCGCTGCAGTATTACGAAATGGCCAAGGACGTGAAGAAAACGATTTCGCAAATTCAGCTCGCGCGCGACCATCTGTCGAAATTCAAGAATCGGTTTGACGAGATCGGCGAAAAGCTGGTCAAGGCGCAGGAGTCGTTTCAAAAGGCGAGCACGCATCTTTCCCACTACTCCACGTCGGTTGACCGTCTGGAGCATGACGGTGAAGCGGGGGGGGTGGGTGCCGTTCCAGCGGCGGCCATACCCGCGACCGCGTTGCCGCTGCCCTCTCTATTTAGCGAGTAAGCTGAACCGTCCTCAGATTAACGGCACCCAGGGGCGAAATCATAAAGTCCTTCACGCGTGAGCTCACCAGATAGCTGAAGTGCTCGAAGTGCAGCGGAATCACCGCATAAGCTTTAGCTACCAATAGCTCCAATGCCTCATGGTAGGCAGCGGTGCGTTCGCTGCCCTTGGGCAGCTGTGCGGCGTTTTTTACGAGTTCGTCATATTTCGGGTTCTTCCACCTCATCGTATTCAGGCCGGAGTCCGAAAGAAAAGAAGACATGAAGGAATTGAGATCCGGATATTCGGCGCCTCGGGCCAGATAGAAAAGCGGAGCGGCACGTATGGTTATCTGGTTAATGAAAAAATCGCGCGCGAGCAGCTTGACCTCGACTTTCAAGCCCAGATTTTGCCGTAGCTGGTCGGCCACCTCGTTCAAAGCGATGGCGTTTTCGTCATTTGAGAGCGCGACAATTTCCAGAGCAGTTTTTTCGGCGACCACGCCCGCCTCGGCAAGTGCTTCTTTTGCCGCCTTCAGATTGAAGGGAACCTTGATGTCGGCCCCCTCTGGAAAAAGTTCATTTGGAGTAAAGGCCTCCGTGGATGGGAAACCCTGCTTGCCGGGATAGGCCAACTTCGAGCGGTCGATCGCCATGGCGACGGCCTTGCGCGCATTTGGCATGCTGAACGGATAACTTTCGCAGTTGAAGTAGAGAAACCGCGTGCGAAACTGCCTGGCCGTGCGAAAGACAGGCGTATTTTTCAATGATTCGCTCTCTTTGAAGTTGACCGGAATGACGACGTCGAGCTCGCCGCGCTCGAACATGGCCGTTGCAATGGCATCTTCGCCAATGATTCTGATGTCGATTGAATCAATGTGTGGCGCGCGACCGTAATAGCCAGCATTGCGCCTGAGCACGAGTCGCTTTCCCTTTTCGTAGGATACAGGCAAATACGGTCCCAGGACGGCAGTTTTTCCTGGCTCGCTCCAGCGTCGCCCATGCGCCTCGAGCAGGTCCTTGCGCATTGGAAATAAAACCGGACTGGCCAGCAATTCCAGAAAATAGGGCTGTGCGCTCACCAGGGTCACTTCAATTCCGTTGGGCTGCACGACCTTGATTCCCACCTGTGTGAAGTCCTTGAGCTTGCCGTGGCTGTAATCCATGGCACCGACAACGTTGCTCAGCATGACTGCAAAGGGCTTGACGTCAAGCGGGTCAAGCAGCCGCTGCCAGGACGTGATGAAATCTTCGGCGCGCAAAGGCTTGCCATCAGACCACTTGACGCCTTCGCGAAGACGAAAGGTATAGATTTTGCCGTCAGGCGAAACGTCGATTGATTTGGCCAGGGCGGGACGAGCGATCAGAGTGCCGTCCAGCTCGGTAAGGCCATCCATGATGTTCGCGAAAACGAAAGAGGTGATCTGTGAGCCAGCGGTGCTCCAGTCCAGATCGGTGGGGCCCGAGGAAAGACGCAGGCGCAAGCGCATAGGGTCGGCAGATGACGAAGAGATCAGGGTCGCCCAAAGGACGAAGCACAGCAGTAAGGCTCGCAGCATCTTTCAAATTGTATCATGAACGGGGTCAGCCGATCGTACTGCGGCGATGGCCAACCAGCTCGCTTTGGTTTCGTCGTAGAACTGCTGAAAGCGGTCTTGTTCGATGGCGGTGCGCATGCGTTGCATCAATCGCTGATAATACACCTGATTGTGGATAGCCAGCAGTCGCCAGCCCGTAGGTTCCTTGCACTTGGCCAGATGGTGCAGATAACCTACGGGATAGTTGCAGCAGGTTGGGCACGGGCAGTTTGCGTCGAGCGGCTCATCTGACATGCGAAGTGCCGTCGGCGTGACGTGAAATCTGCCACGCGAGGTATAAGCCACGCCTCGTTGGGCATACATCGTGGGAATCACGCAGTCGAACATGTCCACGCCGCGATAAACGGCTTCGAGCAGGTCAGCAGGAGTGCCCACCCCCATCAGATAGCGGGGTTTATATTTTGGCAGCATTGAAGCAACCAGCTCAGTGTGGTCTTCGCGTTCGGCCTTGGTTTCGCCCACGGCAAGCCCACCAATGGCGAATCCATCGAAGGCGTGCTGGGTCAGAAAGTCAGCGCTGCGACGGCGCAGGTCTTCGAAGACGCCGCCTTGCACGATCGCAAACAAAGCCTGATCGGTGCGAGTGCGCGCAGCCAGGCTGCGCAGGGCCCAGCGGTGCGTGAGCTCCATGGCTACCTGGGTTTGCGCGTGGTCAGAGGTGGACTCAATGCACCAGTCGAGCACCATCATGATGTCTGAGCCGATCGCGGTTTGCATTTCGATGCTTTTTTCAGGGCTGAGCAAAAACAGGTCGCCATTCACATAGCTGCGAAACGCGGCGCCCTCTTCGGTAATTTTGCGATGTTCGGGCAGGCAAAATATCTGAAAGCCGCCAGAGTCGGTGAGTACCGGTTTTTTCCAGCCCATGAAATCATGAATGCCGCCAAATTTTTCGAATACCGCCTGGCCCGGGCGCAGTAGCAGATGATAGGTATTGCCCAGGATAATTTCAGCTTCCACGTCGGCCAGGTCTTTGAGATCCATGGTCTTTACAGAAGCAAAGGTACCCACGGGCATGAAGACGGGCGTCTGAACCGTGCCGTGCGCGGTGCGGAACTCGCCCCGGCGTGCGCGCGTGCCGGCGTCTTCGTGCTTGAGGTTGAAGCTGAAACTCATGCCTACCCTTGCCATACTTTTCAATTCAGCGCAAATCGAGCACGATTTCCCGTGTTTTTTGGTTACTCATCTTCCAGATAAGCCCGTCATAGTAAAAGTGCAGCAGCGACGAGGTGAGCGCGTAGGCTGGCAGCAGGCCCCACAGGGGATTGGAGCGCAGTACCTTGTAAAGATAGAACACCGCCGCGACAAGTATGGCGTTGGCCAGCACCGGGCCCAGGAACAGGGGGCCGCGACTCCAGAAACACATGGGCGGCCCGCTGTTCACCCCGCGGTATTTGCGGCAGGCATAGAGGTTCGCAAACACGCAGTATTCAAAGGCATGGCTGAAGCCGAACACGATGAACCCCAGCAGCAGCGATTGCATGAAGGTCAGGCAAATCAGGGCCACAGAAGTCGCGAATATGAGCTTGGGCAGCGCCGCCGGGGTATAATTACGCCACTCGATCTTGCCCCATTGCCAGGTGCAGTAAGCCGCAACCAAAGCCGTGGGCGCAAGCAGTATTTTTGCCGCGACACGCGTGGCCGGCAGCAGAACCACCGACCAGCCAAAGCCGGAATCGGAAAGGTATTGGAAAAATGTCTCGGTGTAGCCTCTGGCTGAAAGAACGATAACGAGCGCGAGCCAGGTGAAAAAAAGCTTCCGATCCAGCTTTACTTCACCGTAGCCCAGTTTTGCGGCGTAGATACGCAGGAAGCCGAATTTTTGCATGAGTATGTGATAAATATTCCAAACTCCGCTTACGCTCGCGACGAAGGTATAAATGCCATAGAGAATGGAGCGTCGCGAGCCCGGTGGCAGGAGCCGGTAAAGGCAGGCGGGAAAGACCACGCAAGCAAGCAAAATGGGAACCCAGGTGTAGACAGCCGCATGCCGGTCGAACTCGGCACGGTCGCCATAGATGAACGGCAATGCATAATGCCGATGAACGCTGGTAATGAAGCCCGCGAAAACAATAAGGGACTGAATGCCATCCGGACATGCCCATAAAGTCAGCACGTCGCAGGAATTGTCGAACTTCCAGGCCGACCAGGCCACCAGAAATAAAACATAGACCGGTAACCAGCCGAACGCGATCACACCCAGGTCAACCAGAGGGCTGTGAATCCACTTCAAGGGGCTCGTCGACGCCTTCATGGGTTTCGAAGCTCCAGCAAAACCACGCGAACGTCAGGATTACTCACCTTCCATAGCAAGCTGTCATATAGGAAATGCAGCGTCGAAGTGAAGACCGCATAGGCGATGAGCACACCCCAGGGCCGCACCCATTCCATTCTGAATGAGAGCGTCAGCCCGTATACGATCGCGGTGAGCACCAGGTTGCACGGAATGACGTTGTTCACCCAAAGGTTGAAAAAGGCCGTTTGATTCGGGACCGATTTATACTTGCGGAGGGCAAACACGTTGACGAAGACCGTGTATTCGAAGGCGTGGCTGAAGCCCAGAAGCAAGACCCCGATGAGCAGGGAGTGCATAAAACTTGCCATGAGAAAGGCTAACGAGAGCGCAAAAAGAAGTTTGGGAACGCAGGCACGGGTGAAATTACGATACTCGATTCGGCTCCAGGAAATCGTGACCACTGCCGCATACACCGCGCACGGCGCGAGCAATGCCAGACCGAGTGGCGCCAGAAACCGCGAAAAGTTCGCGAGAAACCAGATCTCTCGCGGCCCGGAATAGATAATTTCAGCCGCTCTTGGGGCATATTTGTGCACCGATCCGGCCAGCACCAGAGCCAGCCACGAAAAAAAAAGATGCTTCTCGACGCGAGCGTCGCCGAAGCGCAGCTTGGCGGAATAGATTCGCAGGAAACCGTATTTTTGCAAAACGGTATGATATACCTGCCAAACCCCGCTTAGCGCAGTCATGAAGGCATATCCGACGAAGAGCCCGGACCTGGTCGGTCCGGGGTCAAACGCGCGGTAAAGCGCGCAGGGAACCACGAGCGCAAAAGCGATGGCCGGTGTCCAAAGGTAGATTTTTCGATGCCGCTTGAATTCGCTGGGGTCGCCATAGGCGAAGCCGAGAGTGTAATGCCGGTGCAGGCGATTGATGAACAAAGTCAGTACGATAAGGCCGGTTATTGTGGCAGGACAGCTGCGCTGGTTATAGGCGTCGCAGGCAAAGCTGGCATCGGATAAAGCGGTAACAGCGTAGACAAGGTATAGCGGCAGCCAGCAGAAGCCGATGAGTACCAGGTCCACGAACGGGCCGTGCATCCAAGTGAGAGCCCGATGCTCATGGTGTGCCTGCGACATTGCATACTATTGTAATACAGACCGGTAATTTTTGAGCGCCTCAAGTTCCGCCGGCGAGGCAAATTGAAACTTTATGCCCACCCGATAACGAAATACGTCGGGGCCCAGCACCCTGGTGCTGGTCGTGAACGTATACCAGGCAACGATGAGTCCCTTCACTGCGAAGTGGTGGGGTTGCTCAAAAACCAGGGTTACCGGCTCCCCTTTGGCTACGAAGCGATTCACGAAACACTCAGCGCCGGCATTGGTGAGCTCGCTCACTACAATGCGTGCGTCCAGCAGCTGACCCGAGGCATTCACTTTGATTATCGCCGGTATTCTGGTGAGCATTGACGTTCGGTGCGGTAACATGTGTGAAATTATCGGCGACTTCGGTGTATAATTTAAGACGATGAACCTTCTTGCTCCTGCCGTCGTTGCCGCCCTCGTGTTGGCCGATTCCAGTCCAGTGGAGTTTCGCGGTGTTTCGCCTCAGGTGATAGGTACGCCGTCAAAATCCCGGATCGTGGTCGAGGCTTTTCTGAATCCGAATGAAAGGTTGATCGGCGGCAGCCTTAAACTCTACCTTGTGGGTCCACCAAAGAAGACGAGCGAGCTGGCCTATGAGATAGTTGGCGATCCCCTTTGCACTTTGTTGGATAACGGGGATTCCCGAAACGGCGACCAGAAAACCGGGGATAATATATTTAGCTGCCTGGCGGTGCTCAAGCCCGAAAGGCCCGGGCCCATCAAGCTGGTGGTGCGGGCCGTGATAGCTGCAAAAAAAGGATCCAAGAGCCGGACCGTTGAGGTCGACACCAAAGTTTTTTCGGTTAGAGCCATTAAGGGCACGGTCAAGGTAGCCGACGAGCACGATTCCGTGCGTGAGAAGATCATGATCGAAGCTCGGCGTATTTGGGGTGAAGCTCGCGCGAAGTATGGGAAAAACGATCGGGCGCAGGCAATGGCGGTTCGGGGAATTCTCGAGCTGGAAGGCGTGGCGGGCGCCGCTTTGGATCGTAGTGGCGATGTCTTTGTGGATTTTCGAGTCGGGGGAAGGGATCAGATTTTTACCTTCGAACCGAAGCAGGAATGAGAAGTCCCACGATAATGCCGACGCCGTACGCGCAATGAATGAGTGGAAAAATCAGTATAGCCGTCAGAAAAGAATCTGTGCGGGTGGCTGCGAACCAGGCACATAAAGCCGCATAGACCAGAAACGGCGTCGCACCGGGCAACAAGTCGGTCGCGCCCAGGCAAAACGCAGCCGCGAATGCGGCCGTATAAAAAAGGCATAGCGACGGCAGCACATGAGTTACCCGAATGGCACCGAGTCCAAGTCGAAGGCTCTGTCCCCTGCCACGCCCGTATTTGAAAACCTGGCCAGCCAATGCGTAAAAACCTTCGCGGCGCTCGTGCCAGACCCACAGTGCGGGAGCGTAAACGAGTTGGGCTCCTTGCTCGGACATTCTTGCCAGCAGCCAGTTTTCTTCGGCACAGACGATGTGAGAGGGAAATCTGAGCGCGCCAAGGGCGCTGCGCCTGACGAACAGATTGCAAAGGATGAGCGCGGATTCGTTGCAGGCCCTGAGCGGGCCGGTTGCGCGATAACGCGCGTAAGACAGAAAGGTGGCGAAACGCGATGCCAGTGCCTGCCCGGTGGCTCGTTGAAATGGGCTCGAGTCGACGTGAGTAAGGTTGGGGCCGCCAATCGCATCGCTTTTTGGAAATGACTTCAGCGCCATCAGAAAACATTCGAAAAAATCCGGAGCGACAAAGGCATCATCGTCGATAAAGAGAATCCATTCGCCGGTCATCGATGCAAACAGCTTGTTGCGGGCTTCGGCGGGCGTGGTCGGTTCGACGGCGATAAATGGCAGTTTCAGCTCGTCGAGGGTTTGGCTTGTTTGCGGGTCGCTGCCGTTTACCCCTAACGAAAAACTCAGCCTGATTTCGTCGCAGTGGTCTGCGGCACGAGTGAGGCTATTGATACACCTGTTTAGCCAGGAGGCGCGTCCGTGGGTAACGATCAGCGCCTGCACCGAGATCGGCTCACGCGTCATTGATCCACTAAAGCACAGTCGTGGGGAAATGACTACGATCAGTCGTCCAGCCGGTGGGCAAAGCACCACTGGCAGCGGGAGTCCTGAGGGCGAGCTTGAAGATGGGATTCCCGAAAATCGCGGTAAGGCTGGCCGTTCCAGATGTCAGACAAGGAGCTGGTTTTGGCGTCGCCCATTTCAAGCAAGATCGGATGCATCATGTGGTTGCAGGTACCGACTTTGAGCCGATGATCCACGAAAATCAGGCTGAACGACTTGAAGCACGACCGGTGCTCCGACACTCTAGCCGTATCGGCTATGGCCGCGAGGGGCCCGCTCAAACCATTGCGTTCGACGTACGCAGTAAGATGATCTTTTTTGAGACGAAATTTCGAAACGCGAGCGTACTTTTCAGCATCGAGGCCGCGCAGGAAGGCCGCGTCGTTGAAGGTTACGCGAATTCCCAGGTCGGCGGCGGCATCCAAAGCCGCGTGGGAGTGCGAGGCCAGCAGTTCGGGATCGACCTCGATGAGCAGCTGGTCGGTGTGTTCGCCTTGCACGGCTTTGAACTGAACCTCATCCACGTTGTATTCCCGCGCCAGCTCCACGATTGCGCGCATTTCATGCATATTGCATTTCTGGATCGTGGAAATGAAATAGATGAAACCGCGTCCCTGGCTTTTTATGGAGTCCCGCACCACGCCCAGATTGTGCAGAATTCGATTGAAATGGGCTCGGACCCTTATAGCTTCAAACGTTTCTTTCGTGGCGCCGTCGCAGGAAAATCCGATGGAAAAATCAAGCGAGCACATTTTTTGCCAGACCTCGTCGCGAGGCAGCGCCAGGTTCGTCACCAGGTTCCATTCGATGAGCGGATAGTTTTCCAGAAAAGTGAGGACGTCGGGCCAGTAGGGCAAAATGGTCGATTCCCCGAAGCCGCGCAGGTCAATCGACAGAGCCGAGGGGAACAGCTGTTCTCCGATGCGCACGAAGTCGTCAAAGGGCATATTGAGCTCGTTGCTGTAGCGAGCATATTTAGGCTCCCAGGACTGCGCGCACATGACGCATCGGAAGTTGCAGTTCTGGGTAAGCTCGATGATGCCCCGAAACGGCAGCGAAGCTAGAACCGTGTCGCGGTTCTGGTAGTGGTTCCACGCGGTTTTGATGTTTTCGGCTTTCGAGCGGAAAATCTCGTCAAGGCTCACCTGGCTCATTCGAAACGAGCATAATGTCGATCTCTGGCGACGACAACAGGCATTACGCTCATTGGGTGTTGATGCTGCGAGTCTTAAGCGAAAACGAGTTCCTGTATTTTTTCGCGCAGGACACGGAAGCCGTCTTCCAGCAAGGGGTTTCCGGTGACCGCCTGCGCGAATTTTGTCAGATTGTCCACGTGCTCCAGGAGCGCGAATCCGTTTGAAAAAAGAAGGTACTGCGAAAGCAGGCCGGATATCTCCCAGGCAAGTTGCGCGAGTACCACTTCACGTTGCCATTCTTTCTGGGGAGGTGAAACACCGGGAAGATAGCAGTAGCGATGGGGAAGCAGAAAATGGAGCTCGTTCTGCTGCCCGAAAAATCCGTTTCTCTGCGTCTCGTACGGTGCAGCGAAGTATTTCTTGAGCACGACCGCCGTCTGGCGTGCATCGGCAGACGATGGCGAACCGGTAACGGCTTCCGCGACGGCATTGTATATATTGTCTTGAATGCGAGCCGGGTCGGCAAAGTCCAGGTGTTGAAGCCCGACGGCGCTCAGATGGCGGTTCCATTTTTCGCGGCGGGACATGGGATAGTTCTTGAGATTTCCAGCGTCCGAGTCGAGCGCACGCAATAAAAAGGCCGCGGCGACGTTGCCCGGAGTTTTGTTTTCGGCGCCTCCAAGCTTGATCGCGAGCTTTGGGTCGCGTTCCAGCAGAAATCTGTTCATGAACGCGGCGGTGGTTTTAGTCGTGCTTGGCTCATAGGAATTGGCTTCGCCGAGCAACGGAAAGGCTGTGCGTGTGATTTCTAGAATTTTTCGCACGAGCCGAAGTTGCTTCGGGCAGGGCGTTGCCGGAAACCAGATTGTAACGTCAAGATCACTGCGGCCGGGTTGAAAGGTCTCCGACAAATAGCTGTTCCGGGGCCAGATTTCGGGCGGACCAGCTGTTGAGATCTGGCCAAGTAATGTGCCAAGAGTCTTGAGGGCAGCCGTATACGGTAGCCGGCCAATGGATTTGGGTATGAAGGGCGCCGCAGTATGCAAGAGAAACTTGCCTACTCGGCGTGGCCGGCTTGTCATTGGCATATTAAACCATGGATATAGCTGGAGTGTCGATGTGCTGATAAAACTGCATGGCTGAAATTTCAAAAATTCTGGTATCGTCAATAGCGACGGCGTACATTGGGCCGTCTGTCACAGAGGGCTACCGCCGTGTCAGCGCTGCCGTTTCCAAATGGCAAGCAGCAAAAGTCGCAGGCGAGTTCGGCGCGAAATCCTGAAATTTTTCACGACACCCAGTAATCTGCTCTCATGAAACGGCAAGTCCTCGCCTCCAGCCAGCGCGCGAGTCACGAGAGTGCCGTTTCCGGTGTTTGAAGGCGGAGTGTTGACGTGCCATAGATAGTGGCACACGAGACACATGTCGGGCACTCTCAAGAAAACCACGATTTCAAATTCATCTTCCCGAATTCGCTGCACGGTGCTTCCAGTGTAGTGCCGTTTTGGACCAAGAACAATTTGCAAAAGCCTCGAACTTGTCTATTCTCTCTTTATGCCGAAGAAAAGAGCCTTAAAAAAAGCCCCACGAAAAAAAGCAGACAAGCCAGTCGGAGACGCGACGTTTCAGCGCGCCAAGGACGTATTGTCCCGACGCAATGTGGATGGCACCGTGGCCATCATGCGTCTGGCCGACGACCAGCATTTCTTTACGATTGAAGGAGTGGCTGCCGAAGTGTGGTTGATGATCGACGGGCAGGCGTCGATCAACCAAATCAAAGAGACCATCATGCGCAAACACAAGCCATCCGAGGCGCGGCTGGACAGGAATCTGTCGAAGCTCATCAAGGGTCTTCTGAAGGAAAAATTGATTAGGGCCTAGTACGGGGCAAGCGGCGCAAGCTCATTGAGAAGAGACCCGCGATACCATTTCCTGATCTCGGAGATATTCGAAAAGGCAGCACTCTTGGTCCAGGGCCGCTGCACACTTGTGAGTTTAAGGCCCGTGAGCGACACGTTCGAGGTAAATCCGGCTTTGGCAAGAAATGCGCGCGGCGACAGTTCGCGCAGATCTTCATAGTGAAGGACAATTGCGGGATTTCTTCGCATTTTGAGCTGAAAATAATTGAACAAGACCAGCTCGAAATTTTCGAAGGCTTCGCGCGTTGCTTTCAACGACCCCAGTGGCAGCGCCTTCTGAGGCGCGGCGCCATACCAGATTCCCGTCTCGTGACAAATGAGGCAGCTGAGGATCTGCTCAAAGACGTCTTTTCTTTCAAGAAAGATCCATTCGTAATGCGATAGCATCCATTCCCTGTGCTCGAAAGGCAGTACATGTGGGAACAGCTTGATGAAATACCTCGAGTGGTATTTTCGCAACAGCTTGGCCCGCATGCTGCTTATTTTTTCCTCGAGCTCAAGGCGGCCACCTACGTTATAGCGAAATTCCGGCGAGAAGGGCTCGTGAGTATTGGGATAGTGGAAAACCGAAATGCCCGCGCCGTTATCCCAATACGACGCGATGTAACGACTGAAGTATTCTCCCAGCCCCACAACTCCGCTGGTCGCCTGAAGATAGTGGCTCACAAGCTGGTAGACTGGCGTACTGCCCGTGCGGTGGGTTGCGCAAAGCAGGTAAGGTTTGGTGTTCTCCATCAGTCATCAAGCCGATGTTCAAAGCACCAAAGGCAACGCTTATGTTGCAAACGGTTATGAAGAACTGTGCCGCGGAAGAACTGGTATTCGTCGCTGTTCCAGATTTCGCTGAAGCTGTTCTTGCGGAGGTCGCCCAAAACCAGCATGTCAGGATCCATCATGTGGTTGCAGGTGCCGACGCGCCCATCGTGGGCGAAATAAGTGTAGTGAAACGGCTTGAAGCAGGTTTTATTCACCGAAACGCGCGAAACGTCGCTGAGTCGGTCGCCCAAGGCGCGCCAGGAATGAGCGGCGACGAACTCCGGGTCAAAGCCCGGTGGGGGTGGAAAGTTGTGATGTGTTTCGAGCGCGATCGCGGCAACCTGAGCCGCCTTTTTGGGGTCCATTAACGCAAGCATGTCCTGGTCATTGACCATGAGCTTGACGACAAAGTCGTCGGCGAGCTCGAGGCTCCGGTTCAACGCGGCCTTAAGCCGCTCGGTCATGGCCGGCGTCGGGTACTCGGCGTGGCCATCTCCATTCTTGCGCACCATTTTGAACTGCACATCGCGCACCCCATACCTGTGGGCCAACTCGATGATCTGCGGCAGCTCATCGATATTGCCCCGTTGAACCGTCACGATCATATAAAGCTGGCCGCGCTTATGGCGGCGAATGGAGTCGGTCACCACCTCGAGGTTGTGAAGTATGCGCTCGAAATGGCTGCCCACGCGAATTCTTTCAAACGTCTCTTTGGTAGCGGCATCGCACGAAAAGCCCAAGCTGAAGCCGCGTTGAATCATTTTATCCCAAAGTTGGTCACGATGAACCGATAGATTGGTCACAAGGTGCCAGTTGATGAAGGGATACTGTTCGAGCCGATCGACGATATCGGACCAGTAAGGCAAAATCACCGTTTCGCCAAATCCACGCAGATCGACGAAGTGTGCATCGTCGAAGAGCTCGCGGGCAATGCGCTCGAATGTCTCGAGTGGCATGTTGTATTCGCCTTTGTATTTTGCGTAACGCGGGTCAATAGCCTGCGGACACATGATGCAGCGAAAATTGCAGTT
>JACQAW010000373.1 GCA_016194725.1 Deltaproteobacteria bacterium | reverse complement strand
TTCCGATGGCCTCGGCGCGGTCGCCGGGCCGGGCAGGCACCGGCGACTTGACCGCAGGCCAGGGGTTGGGTTGGACAGGAGGCGCTGTAGGCTGCTCGGTTTGCGCCACCTTGCCTGAAAACAGGCCGCAGCCCAAGAGGGAGATGGCCAACAATACCACCGATACGATGCCACAATGTTTCAAGCCCGTGCTGATTTTCATTTCCTGAAAATATAACGTTTGTGGCGTGAATGCCTGCTCTATTTCGTTCATGTACCAGACCCTGCTCCTGGCTTCATCGTAAAGAGGGGCGGGGCTTTGCGCGGCGGTATTTTTTGCCTAAGCATTTTGTTTTGAGCGCTGGTGTTCCGAGTAGCTGTGCGGGGTTTTTGCCGATAAGTACTCGATGTTCTATAGGGTCTATTTCAATGGATTTCTGGCGGCGCTGATTGTTCTGGGGCTTGGCTTTCTGCCTTCCGCTCGGGCCAATATCTGCCGCGATCAGGCCGAACGTTTGTTGGTATCGGCCGGCGGGTCCGAGGCGGCCAGGAAAATTGAAAATGGGGCGCTTGCTGAGGCTGTTCGCAAGCTGCCTTCCGATGAAAAGGCCTGGGCGCGGCAGGCTAAGATTATCTGGTCTGAGCTTATTGAAAATATGGAACGCGCCGGGAATGCCGAAGAGCGCCGGCAGGCTACGGTGGCGCTTTCGGTTTTTGAGCACGAGCTTGCGGTGGTGGGAAAGGCGCGCATCGACGCAGCGGTGGGCTCGATTGCCAGCGAGGAGAACGCCACGATCATCGCTTTTCCCGAGGAGCCGACCGCATATATGCTTTTGGCCATGAGCTGGGCGCCCACGAATCCGAAGACGATTCACATCAAGGGCAAGACCGCTGCGCAGGGAATTGCCAAGGGCTTCGTGCCTGTTGATCAGTCGCTGAGCAAGGCTGCAAGTTCACCTGAAAGTTTGAAGCGGTACCAGGACGAGGTGGACCAATGCCTGAGCAGGCATGAGGCCATAGCCGTGCCGCTGACGCGCGCGCACCAGTTCGCCGTGATTCGCGAAGGAGCGCCTGCCTGGGTGGCCGAGGTAAAAGCCGGCGACCAGATCATTAATATCTTGGCCGACACCAGCGGACGCCCGTTTGTGTCCGATCTGGATTTGCTGGCCATTGCCACGCGCACCACTGGCCCCGACCCGCTCGAGCGTGACCCCCGTGTCGTGCATGAGTATGGCGACATCACCATGGTCGACCATCAAGTGATTCGCAAGATCAACAAGCGCTTCCAGAGCCTGGATGGAATTGACACCAAGAAACACGAGCGCGAGCGCAGCCTCGTGCAGCATGGGGCGGCCAATCGTTTTACGGGATCGCCCAAGCTCTCAGCCGGCAACTTTCCAATGACCGTTTATAGACCGGACGGAAGAATCGAGCAGGTCGAGAACGAGGAAGCGCTGAAGTCGTTGCTGGCCGAGCTGAGGCAGCATGGCTTTGTCGTATCAACCAACCCGCGTTGGGGCTGGGACGAGTAGAGTTGAAGTGAAACAAACCAAACAGAATAGCCATCATCATTTTTTGGCGAATTCCTCGAGGCGATGGCGTATGGAGTCACGTGCCGTTCTGAAACATTCGAGCTTTTCTTCGTCCGAGGTGCCTTTGCCCGCGGGATCAGGAAAAGGCCAATGAAGTTTTTTGGCCTGGGATACCAGGATGGGACACACCTCTTCGGCGCAAAGGGTGATGACGTAATCGAGCTGCGCGATGAATTCCGGGCTCAGGTCGTCGATGGACTTTGAATGGTGGCTGGAGATGTCGATTCCGATTTCCTGCATCGCCTTTACCGCGAAGGGGTTCAGTTTCGACGGGTGGGACCCGGCACTTTCAACATGAGCTTTGGGGCCGAAAAGATTCCGGGCCAGACCCTCGGCAAGCTGGCTGCGGGCAGAGTTGGCCACGCACATGAACAGGATCTTCATTTCAGCAGCATCCTTTCGAGTCCTTGTCGGCAGGGCCGCAACGGATTGCCTCGTAAAGCAGAGCAGCGGTTATGGTGCCGGCAAACGGACCGACCAGATAAATCCAAAGCGTGTTGCACTCGCCCTGAAAAAGGTTGGGTGCAAGCGAGCGAGCCGGATTCATCGAGGCGCCCGTGACGGGGCCCCCAAAGAAGGAGCAAAACATCACCGTCGCGCCGATGGCCGCACCAGCCATCGTGCCTTCGGCTCTGGTATCGGTCGCCACCGCGATGATGACGAACATGAGGAAAAACGAAAGTACGGCTTCCCACAGCAGCGCTTTTAGAGGCGCAATAACAGGAATCGTGGCGCCAAAGAGCTGGCCAGTCGGAAGCAGGAGCCAAAGAAGCCCCATCGCCAGCAGTGCTCCGGCGAATTGCGCCGTCCAGTAAATGAGGACTTGCCGTGGGGGAAAATGCCTTGCGATGGCAAAGGCCGCGGTTACCGCCGGATTGAAGTGGGCGCCCGAAATGTGACCGGTAGCGTAAATAATCGCGGCTACGACAAGCCCAAAGACCGCGGGAATGGCAGAGTGCGAGACGCTTCCCGGAAAACGTTCGGCGATCATGATGGCGCCACAGCCGGAAAAAATTATTGCAAACGTGCCGACCAGCTCAGCGATTGCCTTGCTCAGCTGCGGACGCATCTCAGCAGCACCCCGAGTCCGTGTCGCAGGCAGCTCCCTTGGCGACCTTCTTTTTCCGGGGTGGCTCCGCTCCAACATTGGCTAGCTGCTCGTGCACGAAGAAAACCTCCCAGTTGTTGCCATCCGGATCGCGAAACCAGAACTTATCTTGAAGAGCATAGCAGCAGTCGGTCTGGTCTTCGACCAGCACCGGAATTTTCAGGTCTTCGAAGCGTTTTTGCCAGGTTTTTACCTCGTCCACGCTGTCCACCTCGACTCCCAGGTGGTTGACCTGGCTCGCGCGCCTTCCTTCGACCGACTCGTGCATGGAAAAATTGAAGGATGGCGATTTCAAATCGAACTTCGCGTAGGTGCCGATGAACTTTTGTGGTTTGACTCCGAACGCCTTGGTATAGAACTCCACTGACTTCGCGATGTCTTTGACGTTGATTGAAAGGTGCGGTCGCATGATTCCTTGAAGCTATCCCGGAACCTTGTTGCCCGTCCAGCTCAAGTTAGCCGTTTACCCAGCGCCTGCGCGGGCCGCTCGACGCAGCGATAGCTGACAAAACCGATTCCGAGGCTCATGGCGATCAGTACGGGCAGGCCCAACAGCAAGTTGCTCGGCGTTTTTGCCAGGGGTTTCAAGGCGGTTGAGTACAGAATCAGAATGGCCAGTGGATGAAAGAGATAAGCGCCATAGGACACGTCTGCAATCGCCTTCCATGGCCGGGCCGAAAGTGCGCGCGCAAGAGCGCTGGAGTCTGGTTTGATGCAGACGACATATGCCAGAACATAGGCAACCAGGGCCGAAAAGACGGTGCGCACCGTGGCCAGATAAAGCTGTACCGCAACCCGGCCCTCGGAAGGCTCCAGCATTGCCGTCAGCAGCAGCACCGGGCAAAGCCCGAGAAAAAGCCGTGCAGTCAAAGCGTTTTTCGAAAACCACTTTTGCAGCTCATGATAGTTCAGCAGATGCGCGACGACGATGCCGCACAGAATTCCCGCGAAGTGGGTATAAGGTTTGTCGTAAATCGTATCGAAGTAGAGGCCAAAAGCGTCCCAGCCCAGATAAGGATGAAATGGCGGAAGGGCATTTATGGCGTGGGTTCGAAGCAGCAGGCTTTGGGTCATTATCCCAGCGGCCAGCGCCGAAAAATAGAGATACAGCCGGCTCAGCGGCTTTTTCCAGAGCTGTAAAATGAGCGGAAGAACCAAGGGAAACACGAGGTAGAACTGCTCTTCCACGACCAGCGACCAGCTCCAGGGCACGAACTGCGTGTAGAGCGGAACAAAGTTATTCACCAGAAGCAGATTTGCCCAGACCGAGTGGCCATCCATGTCGGGTACCGGGTAAGCCAGCAACAGCAGCACCAGGTAAGCGGGCAGGATTCTGAATGCGCGCCTTCGATAAAAGCTGGCAAGGCCGATGCGCCCTTCGCGCTTGAGCTCTTTCATCAATAAGTTTCCGATCAGAAAGCCGCTGAGCACGAAGAAGATATCGACGCCGAAATGGCCTTTGGCCAGGGGGCGCAACCAGGGGCTGGTGATGAGTTTGCTGAATTCGCCGGGCGGCATGGCGTAGCCCAGCAGCCACAGGGAGTGAAAGGCGACCATCCACAGAATCGAAATGGCGCGCAAGCCATCCACCGCTTCGAAGCGCGCAGCGGAATTACTAGACGCCGCCATCGAGAACTATGGTTGCGCCGTTCATGTACGAGTTGCGGTCAGAGACGACAAAGGCCACCACCTCAGCCACCTCGGCAACCGTGCCCACGCGGCCCATGGCGCAGTGGCTGATGTATTCCGCTTTTTTTCCGTCCGGCACGTTTACGGCAACGCCTTCATCCAGAATTCCGGGTGCCAGGCAGTTCACTGTAATGCCATAACGCGCGATCTCTTTGGCCAGGCCTTCGGTAAAACCTTTCAACGCGGCTTTGGCGGCGCAGTAATGCACGGGCGCCAGCATCATTTTCACCCCGGCAAGCGAGCTCATGTTCAGAATGCGGCCGCGCTTGGCGCGCACCATGGTACGCAGCACGGCCTGCGAGGTGAGAAACGCGCCTTTGACGTTGGTGCTCATCATTCGGTCCCAGTCTTCTTCTTCCATCAGCGCCAGCGGCACGACCTGGCCGATGCCGGCGTTGTTGACCAGAATGTCGATGCCACCGGCCTCTTCGTCGATAGCGCGGACCATGTCGTTCAGGCCTTTTTTATCGAGGACGGAAACCTTGAAGGCCCACGCACGCTTGGTCAGCTTGCGCAGCTCGGCCAGAAGCTCATTTGCGGGACCCTCCGAGCGGGAGTAGTTGAAGGCCACATCGGCGCCTTCGCGTGCCAGTGCCAGGCAAATTGCCCGGCCCAGTCCGCGAGAGCCACCCGTTACCAAAGCAACCCGGCCCTCGAGAAGTTTACTCATTTCTTGCCAAGCTCGGTATTGTGCGGCGCTTTACCCGGTTTCTCATTAGGGCCAATTCCGACCAATGCCTGCCGCGTGTCGGTGCGTGCCTCGGTGAAAGCCGGCTTGACCTCAGATTTATCCCAGGGTTTTTTACCCCATGGCGCCAACGGCGTCTCGGGGCCTTTGGCGGCACCGCGGTGGAACATATTGAACCCGCACGCCGGCATGATGCGGCCGTCGACTTGCGGATAGTGGTGGCAGCACTTTCTGAGGCGTTCCAGGTCGAAGTCATGCTTATCCATATAGTGATGCAGGAAAATGGACTTGGCCTGGCTTTCGCCGATCTGCACGGCTTCCTTTGGCGTCACCGGATGATCGGGAAACATGACGTCCACGCTGCGGCGAAGCGCCTGCAGCACCTCGGGCCCGCGCTCGACCTCGTCCTGGTTGGCGAAGACCTCGTGAATGACGTCTTGAAAGACATCCTGCATTTCGGCCGAGGCGCCCAGAGTCGCCGAGGAGCGCAGCATCTTGCCGTGCTTTTTAAAATCGACGAAACGCCCGAAAGGCATGAAGCTGCCGTCATTGAGACGCAAGAGATAAGTGAGCGATACGCATTGTGGGTGCGAGCAGGGCAGCGGCGCGAAGTCGGTGGTTT
>JACQAW010000372.1 GCA_016194725.1 Deltaproteobacteria bacterium | reverse complement strand
ATCATGATGCTGGAAAACATCGTGCGCCATCACGAGATGGGCAAGAACCGGCGACAGGCGGCCCTCGAGGGTTCCAAGGAAATCACGTTTGCCGCTATTGCCACCACCCTGGCCATCGCCGCGATTTTCATGCCGGTCATTTTCATGCAGGGGGTGGTTGGGCGGTTTTTCTACCAATACGGCATTACCGTCACGGCCGCGGTTTTTCTTTCGCTTCTCGAAGCTTTGACGCTTACGCCGATGCGCTGTGCCCGGTTTCTGCATTCCGCCAAAGACAATCCGACCTGGATGCTCAAGAAGATGGACCATTTCATGGAATGGCTGGCCGACCGTTACCGGGCGTCGCTTGATTTCACGCTCAGGTACCGCTGGACCGTGATTGCCGTATCGCTGGCTATTTTTGCCACCTCGCTGGTTTTCGTGTCCACGCTCAGAAAAGAGCTCATTCCCGCGCAGGATCAGGGATTGTTTCTGCTGACGATCAAGACGCCGGTGGGTACCTCGATTACGGCAACCGATGGGGTTTATAAACAGGCCGAAGCTTATCTGAAGAGCCAGTCCGAAGTTCAGGAATATTACACCACGCTGGGTAACTACGAAAACAACAACGTGGTCAACGCCGGAACCATCTATGTCATTCTGAAAGACGCCAAGACGCGCAAGCTGAGTCAGCGCGAAATCATGGATCGCACAAAAAACGACCTGCTCAAGCTGCTGCCTGGCACCGAGGTGTTCGGTCAGGATCTTTCGCTTACCGGCTTCAGCGCCTCGCGTGGCTTTCCGGTCGAGTTCACCGTCGAAGGCCCGGACTGGCAGAAGCTGATGGAATACTCGAAGGTGATTCTTATGAAGTTAAATAAAACGGGGCTGGTGGAAGACCTGAACATGGACTACCAGGCCGGAATGCCCGAAGTGCAAATCACGCCCGATCGCGACAAGGCGGCCAAGCACGGTTTGAGCGTCACGACGATGGGGCAGGAAGTGGAAACGCTCATCGGCGGCCAGATTTTCAATGCCAATACGCAGTACCCCAAGGGCGGCCACCGTTACTACATTCGCGTGCGCTCCGAGGACGACGAGCACTCCAAGCCCAGCGATCTGGACCACGTGCTGATGCGAAACAACCGCGGCTCCGATGGCGAGCTGGTTGCGTTGAGCGAAGCTGCCGACATCAAGACGGTGCTGGCACCGCAGCTTATTTCGCGATTCAACCGCTCGCGCGCCATACCCGTGTTCGGTAACGTCACTCACGGCAAGTCGCAGCAGGATGCGCTTGATGCCGTGGAGCGCATAGGGCACGAAGTGCTGCCGCCGGGTTACAAGGCCCGCATCATGGGAAGCGGCAATGCTTTTCATGAAGCCTTCGACGGGCTGATTTTCGCTCTGCTTCTTGGAATTGCCGTGGCCTACATGGTGCTGGCCTCGCAGTTCAACAGCTTCGTTCATCCGGTCACGATTCTCATGGCCCTGCCTTTCAGCTTGTCGGGCGCGTTGCTCGCATTATGGGTCACTCATCAGTCACTCAGCCTTTTCAGTATGATCGGCCTGATTCTGTTAATGGGTATCGTGAAGAAAAACTCCATTCTGCTGGTCGATTTCACCAACCAGCGCAGAGCCGAGGGTTCCTCGGTCACCAATGCGTTGCTGGAAGCTTGCCCGGTGCGGCTCAGGCCAATTCTGATGACCTCGGTGGCCACGGTTGCCGGCGCCATTCCCGAAGCCCTGAACTTCGGCCCAGGGGCTGAAACCCGGGTGCCGATGGCCATTTCAATCATTGGCGGCGTCACGGTGTCCACCTTTCTTACCTTGTACGTCGTTCCTTGTGTGTACAGTCTTTTTTCCCGTCTGGAGCGCCCCGAGCTTTCTGACGAAGAGATGGAAGCGGCATCGGCGGTGAAGTCATGAATCTGTCCGAGCTTTCGATTCGGCGGCCGGTTTTCGCCTGGATGCTGATGGCCGCGCTGATCGTGTTCGGTTTGATTTCGTTCCACCGCCTGGGCATCAGCCAGCTTCCGGACGTCGACTTTCCAGTGGTCAGCGTTTCGGTGAGTTTGCCGGGCGCGGCGCCCGCGGTCATGGAAAGCCAGGTGCTCGATCCGCTCGAAGATTCGATCATGCAGATCGATGGCATCCGCAGCGTCACCTCGAGCGCCCAGCAAAGCTCGGGCAGCATTGCCGTCGAGTTCGAGCTCAATCGCAACATCGACGAGTCCATGCAGGAGATTCAGAACCACATCAACCAGGTACGCAATGTGCTTCCCGTAAACCTTTTTCCGCCCACGTTGCGCAAGAGCAACCCCGAAGACTCGCCCATCATCTGGGTGGCGCTGACCGCCGATGATCCGAATGCCAATCGCATGGACATGATGATCTACGCGCGCAACTTCCTTTATAATCAGTTTGCCACCGTGCCAGGCGTGGGCAGCCTTGCCATGGGCGGCTATGTCGACCCCTCGCTGCGAGTGTGGACCGATCTGGACAAGCTTGATCATTATAACCTCACGTCTGAAGATCTGCTGAGCTCGATCAAGGCCGAGCATATCGAAATTCCCGCGGGACGCATTGAGAACGACAAGCAGGAATTCAACGTGCGCAACATGGGCGAGGCTTTGAGCCCGGCCGAGTTCGGCAAGATCATGATCAACAGCCGGAAAAACCAGGGGCCCAACTACAAGCCCACGCGCCTGTCGGACGTAGCCACCGTGGAAGAAGGCCTGGCCGATGTGCGAAAAATCGTGCGTTTCAACAAGAAGCTGGCAGTCGGCCTGGGTGTATTGAAACAGCATGGCTCAAACGCCGTGGAAGTCGCGAACGGGGTGCGGGCCAAGCTGGCCGAAATTCAGCCGCTGATCCCCAAGGGCTACCACGTCGACCTGCGTACGGATAACACCCGGTTCATCAAGCAGTCGGTCGATGAGCTGGTTTTCATGCTGTTGCTTTCGGCGCTGCTGACCTCGCTGGTCTGTTATCTGTTCCTGGGTTCCTGGACTTCGACGATCAACGTGCTGCTGGCCATTCCGACGTCGATTATCGGCGCCTTCACGGCGTTTTATTTCTGTAACTTCACCTTGAACACCTTCACGCTGTTGGGGCTGAGCCTGGCCATCGGTATCGTCGTAGACGACGCGATCATGATGCTGGAAAACATCGTGCGCCACCGCGAGCTGGGCGAAAAAATGCGGGCCGCCGCCATCAAAGGCTCGAAGGAAATCACCTTTGCCGCCATGGCCGCTACCATCGCGGTTGTCGCCATTTTCATGCCGGTTATTTTCATGAAAGGCGTCATTGGCCGTTATTTTCTTCTGTACGGAACTACCGTCACGGTTGCCGTTTTGCTGTCTCTATCGGAAGCGCTGACCCTTACGCCCATGCGTTGTTCGCGCTACCTGCATGTCGATCT
>JACQAW010000371.1 GCA_016194725.1 Deltaproteobacteria bacterium | reverse complement strand
GGTGCTTTCAAAAAGAAGCCCTTGGATCTGAAAATGGTCCGAGGGCTTTCGCATTTCAGCCTCTACGGTTCTTCTTGCAGAGCCGGACACTATAACACACTGTTTTTACATGTTATAATTATTATGGATTATCCATTATTATGGTTTATACTAACTAAATGAAGTTGGACCATTCCTCCCTAAGACCGATTCTTGAAGCACTTGATCAGGCACTAGCTACAGCGCGCGAACGGCGCGACTTGGTAGTCTGTGGTGGAGCTGCGCTGCTTGTATTGAATGTAACTGATCGTCAGACACGCGATGTTGACGTGCTGATCCCAAAGCTCGATCCCATTCTAATAGCAGCATCTGAACGAATCGCGGCGAAATTTGGGCTCGACCCAACGTGGCTCAATAATGGTCCCGAATCGCTCGTACGCGACCTCGAAACAGGTTGGGAAGAGCGCACGGAAATCACCTACCGAGGCAAGGCCCTTTCAATACGGGTCCTCGGGCGACGCGACCTGATTGCATCAAAGCTCTTCGCATTCTGCGACCGCGACGAGAATGACTTTGAAGACTTGATCAAGTTGAAACCATCTGTTTCGGAGCTCGATTTGTTGAGGCAATGGGTTCTGGCCCGCGATGCATCCGAACTTTGGCCAAACCGTGTCGAAAAATGTTTCAAAAGACTCAAGCTGGCGCTTGCGAATGGATAAGCTGACGTTTGAAACTCTCAAGCCGCGTCTGCTTTCACTTGGTTTCGGATTTTACGGAGACGCTTCTCGCGATTCCGCTGACCCAGAGCAAACTATTATTGATGTCGTGCAACTCTTTCGAGACGAGAGCAAGGCCTTCAAAATGCTTCTCGCATGGCTAGAAAGATACGGCGATCTCGTTCATGTCGAGCGCATTCGAGTGCTTGCCTCGGATTTATCCGATTACGATCGACGCATATTAGGTGCCCTGGCTTTGAAGCAGGTCAAAAATGGAGATCGAAGGTTTTCGCTGCTGGTCGATTGGGCAAAAAAGTCGAAAAGTTCGAAAAGCGCAAAAAGCTCGGAAAAGCTTGATTCAGACGATCCCTACTTGATCTCGAAACATGGCGTCGATGAGGAGCTTCGAGAGTTTGGGATAAAATCGGCGACCGTGGGTCCCGCCGATGTAAAAAAGCTTCTTGCGATCGAAGAAGTGCTTCGGCGGAACGCCTGGCTTCGGTTTCGCGCACTGATCGGAGCGAATTTCAGAGCCGATCTCGCCTTCGTGATGGCTCACAAGCGCGCAAGCACCGCGTATCAGGCTGCAAAGCTTCTGGGCTGCTCGATCGAAACGGCTTATCGCCTCTGGAAGGGCCTGCAGCTTTATCCTGGGATAGAGAAATTGGCTGGATGAAAAACAAAAAAGTACATCCGTGGCGATATTGTCCAGAAGGCCAGCATTGGGTGCGCGATCACAATCGCTCGACCGCCAGGCACGGCGTTCATGGTTACTGCCGGAACAATCGGGGCGGAAAGGACGAGATTGAGGCTCTCGAAATCGACGCCATTGCGGATCAATACTTTGGGAAACTATCAGGTCCGCCTTGCATGAAAGCTCTCGGCTTTTCGCAGGGAGGAAAATTTGATGCCCTGATCCGGGGATGGACGAAGTATTGGAATGAAGTTCTAGATGAGAGCGACCCGCTCGACCCTAATATGGTAAAGGCGATCATAGCAACGGAATCCGGATTTCGGGCAAGAGCAATAAATCCCGGAAATAAGATCATTGGCAAAGCACTTGGGTTGATGCAGGTCACCGAGCAGAGCTGGAGAATCCTCAAGGACGAGCATGGGGAGCTAAAAGACCATTTCGTTGTGCTGGATCACAATGAGCTGTTCCAACCAAATCAAAATATCTGCGCTGGAATCCGTTGGCTCTATCGAAAGAGAAAAACAACCTCTGTGAAACTCAAACGCCAGGCATCATGGCTCGAAACGGTGGCAGATTACAAAGGGTACCTCAAGGCTTTTCAAAAAAATCCTAAGCACAAGAAAATGGGTGAGCTCATTGGGCGCTATGAACAACTTAAGAAATGCTAGTTCTGGAGGGCTCGCTCTGCTTTTCTTCATCTGCACGATGACCCAATCCCTTGGATTGGAAGAGGCCTCGCTACTTACGAGCAAAGACATTGCACACGAGATCCGAGACCGCCGAGACGGACCTGCATTGAGCAGCGCCGTTGATGATCCAAACCCTTGGGAAACCTATAATCAGTGGATGTGCTTTGAAACAAAAGCCGCACGTATTGAATCAGTCGGCGTAAGAACAAGCGGCGACTGGAAACCGTGGCCGCAAATCAGCATTACGACCTCAGAACAGACGTTCGTATTTTCGCCCTCCACGGATCGCGAGGTGGACACTGACTTGATCCTTGAATCCTGGAAAAACTTGTTCGATCGATCGGAGCGAGTCTGCCTTTATGCCGCTTATCTACAAAACCTCGATCCGGTAGACAGCGTGAATCCAGAAGCCCTTTGGATACTCGAAGACATGAAAACGGAAACTGGATATTGGCACAGCGAAGAGGTGACTTCCGACCAAACCAGCCTCTCGCAGGACGACGAGTCCGAAAAACCAGAGGTTGATTGACGCAGGCGCACCACCTACAATAGGAGGAAATTCGCCGTAACCAGGCGGAATCACTCCGTTGGAGTCGATTGAGCCATTGTTAGAAATTAGAAAGCTGGAACAACGGTTCATTCAGCCAATTAAACCACGTAGCACCACTCACGGACACAACCCATGGTGGCCAGGCCAAGTAGCTGAACGTTCTTACTTAAGAAGCACGTTTGTCCTGACGTCACTGCGCTGAGCTGCAGCGGTTTTGAGCCGCCAATGCGCTTGCGGCGTGCTCAGCCGGGCCAGCTTCGCCGGTCTTGCGGGAGATTCCAAACTCCCTGCACACATCTGTCCGGACTAAACCGGAATAACACCAATCCCCCCCCTCAACTCCCAACTCCTTCAAACCGATAAATGTATCAAACCGAAATATCACGCCATCACAGAGGATCAACAATGACACCCCCCGTCCGCATCTTGCCGAATCCCAGTGCCGATACCCGTCAGCTCAATACCCTGCGAGTCCTCAACCTCAAATCGCTCGCACACGGCTCCGGGGGCAACGGGTTTCGTTGCGGGCATGAACGTGCGTTTCAACGGCCAGCAGGTCGAAGACCTTCACGTCGTCGATCTCAATACGGCGCAGTTCACGCTCACTCGGCCCACGATGGCGCAGATCGATCTTAAGTGCAATGTCGAGCAGATAAGCATCGGTATCGTGCTCAGCGGCGGCGTGACCTCTGACTCAGTCCCGGTCGTGCTCGACACCTTCAACCTGATAGTGCTCGGCGATTCGATCGCCTGGGGCCAGGGGCTACAGGAGAACGAGAAATACAGCACGCTTGTCGCCCGGGCACTCAGCGCAAAAATGGGAAATATCGGCGTCTACAAGGAGGTCGTGGCGCACTCGGGCGCGATCATCGGTGGCGGGCCAACCGATCCCGGCATTCACACCCCGGAGGGCTCGGCGTTGCCCGGCGAAGTACCGACAAGCTATCCAACCATCATCCAGCAGGTGGATATGGTTGTCACTGACTCCGAAGCCGTCGACCTGGTGCTCCTGGACGGCGGCATCAACGACGTCAACATCGTGGAGATCTGCAACACACTCAATCTGGACCTCGAGCAGCTCGACAACAAGATCAGGAGTGCGTGCAAGGATGCGATGTATACACTGCTCGGTCTGGTCCTGACGAAGTTTCCCAACGCCAGAATCGTCGTCACCAACTACCCTACCGTCGTAACGCCCCAGACTGCCGTGGCCCCCTTGGAGCTTTTTCTTACCGTCGTGGGAGCGATCGAACATGTTCCTGGCAGAGGTAAACTTCGGAGACGCGCACGGCATCTTCACGAGCGACCCCTGGATCTACGGCCTCCATGGCGACAGCACGCCGGAAGATGGGCACGTCGCGCCGGGCCGCGCAGCCTTCTGCGCCGCGGCCGGCGTACGCACCGATCAGACGATCTGCACGCACGCGTCGGTGGGACATCCCAATCCGAAGGGAGCTGCCGAATACGCGCGCGCCATCGTGACCGCGCTTGCGGGTATCGTGGTGGATGTCGATCTCGAAAAGGCCAAGGCGGCGTAACCGCAACTATCTGATTCGGCACTCTGGGTTTCCCCAGAGCGCGTAAGCCGCGAGGTTGTCGGCAGCACGAGGGCCGCCATGCCGAAGCTTTTCAAAGGCATGCTGCATCGCCATGCCAATTGTCGCATCGGCCGCGCCTGCACCTAACGCCGCGCCGAAGGTGCGAGCGAAAATGCCGTTCTCTTCGGTGAACGTGGCAGCGGTGGCCCCCAGGAAGTTCTGCGCGCGGCCCTCCAGCACGCAAGCCCGGCCAAAGGAATCGGTACCCGGTGCGAGCGTCTCGCAGGTCGGGCTGAAGACGAGCCGGGCTGGCTGCCGGACCCGCTCAAGATGCGCCGGCGTGATGCCACCCCGATAGCCCAGCCAGCCCCGCGCGTCGCTGTGCCCGAAGTAAGCCACGAGCGACAAGGGCATGTCTGCGAAGGGTAGCAATGCGCTCTCGCGGTCGAAGCGACGCGACGGCCGGTGAAAAACGCGAAAACCCGTCGAGCTCAGGCCGCGGCTGAAGAGAGCTGAGGTTCGCTGGTAATCGGAGTGATTGAAACATAGAGTCAGCGCGTGAGGAACGGCCGGTAGGCTGCTCGCAAGTGCCGCGGCACCCGGCATGAGGCGACCCACCGGTATCTCAGGATAGCCATCGCCGTCGAGATCGCCGAAAAGGCTATCGGAAAGAATCGTCCCCGAAGGTCGATCGGCAGCAGCTGCCCCGGTCGGGATGGAGAGAGGCTCCAGCTGCTCAAAAGCTCCGATCAGCAGTATCGAGCTCGGCCGTTCCGCGAGCCGTTGGGCCGCGGCGCGAAGGCGCGCCGCGATCTCGACCGCCGAGGAAGACTCGACAGCAAGAACCAAAGACCGCGGAGAAGCCGAAGCCGCAATCTCGCCTGCGTTCCGGACGCCTCTGCCTGCCACTACCAGCTGCATAGCCATTCAGCTTGTCGACTTCGTTTCAATGACCTCGGAGTCATCGAGGAGCTGCGACGAGCTGGCGTGGAAGTAGGTGCTAAGCAGGTCCTTACCTGCGCTATCGGACGGCGGCAGGTGGTAAACGACCTTCATCGTATCCCCGCCGATTTCGACACAGGAAAGCGCGCCCTCCCACATACCTTCGGTACCGGAGTTCGCGAAGACACGCTTGCTGTTCGCATCCACCGTAATGAGCTTGGCGTCGTGAGTATGCC
>JACQAW010000370.1 GCA_016194725.1 Deltaproteobacteria bacterium | reverse complement strand
GTTGACCTCAAATAACTCGCAAGCATCACCGACGATGCTGCCCAAATCTTCGGCTCAGTTGAGACTGCTCAACGAGCTCAGCATCAAGCTGCAGTCGCTCGTGAGCACCGAAAATCTTTGGGAAGAAATCGTAACCGTCGTCCAAAACAAATTTCACTACCACTCCTTCAGCATCTGGTCTGTTGCCCTCGACGGCACGGCCACCCTGCGCGCCCAGAGCGGCGCCTACAATAAATATATCCAGCCTGGCTTCACCATCAAGAACGAAGGCATCGTCGGAACCGTCATTCGCACCAAGCGCGCCTATGTGTGCAACGACGTCACGCGCGACCCCAGCTTCACAAATCTATCATTGCCCGTGGAAACGAAATCCCAGCTCAGCATTCCGGTCATCGTCGACGGCGCCATCGCCGCCGTGCTGACCGTCGAAAGCAGCACCACCAGCGCGTTCGACGACGAAGACAAGGTCACGTTCGAAAGCCTGGGCGCCCAGCTGTCGGTCATGCTGGTGAATAGCAAGCTTTACAATGAGATCAAATCGTTCAACAAGCGCCTGCAGCAGACGGTTGAAGAACGCACGCTCGAGCTGCGCAACGCCAGCGCGCGAATTCTTGAACAGCAGCGATTGTTACAGAAAGAAAACAAGGTTCTGAAGTCGCTCGTCACCAACGACAAAAAAGGTGAAGACGGCAACATCATCGGCTCGAGCCAGGCGATGCAGAACGTGGTGAACATGGTCGACAAAATCGCGCCCACGAACGCCACGGTATTGATTCAGGGCGAAAGCGGCACGGGTAAAGAGCTCGTCGCCCGCCGCCTGCACTTCAAGAGCGAACGCAACGAGAAGCCTTACGTCACCATCAACTGCGGCGCCCTTCAGGAAACTTTGCTTGAGTCCGAGCTCTTCGGTCACGAAAAAGGCGCCTTTACCGGCGCGGTCGTGCAGAAGATGGG
Source organism: Deltaproteobacteria bacterium (assembly GCA_016194725.1). GTDB lineage: Bacteria > Bdellovibrionota > UBA1018 > UBA1018 > UBA923 > JACQAX01. Next base: position 5,254 of record JACQAW010000370.1, on the reverse strand, counting down.
TCTGGTCGAGACCGCCGACGGCGGCACCCTGTTCCTCGACGAAATCGGCGAAATGAGCCTGGGCATTCAGGCCAAGCTGCTGCGCTTTCTGCAAGAAGGCGAAATCTATCGCATCGGCGGCAAAAAGCCCTTGCGGGTTGACGTGCGCATCATCTCGGCCACCAACCGCGACCTCGAAAAAGAAGTCAAAGAAGGCCGCTTCCGCGAAGACCTTTTCTACCGTCTGAACACGATCACCCTGCGCGTGCCCCCATTACGCAAGCGTAAAGAGGACATTAGACCTCTGGTTGATTTCTTCATGAAGAACTCCAAGTTCGGCGGCCCTGTGACGATCAAGCGGGTTGACCCGAAAGTATACGACCTGCTCAACAACTACGAATGGCCGGGCAACATCCGCGAGCTGCAAAATACGATCGAGCGGCTCAAGATCCTGGCCGAAAACAGCGAAATCCGCATCGACGACATTCCATTCAACATTCGCATGCCAAAGACGCGCGCTGATGGCGGCGGGCATTCAAGCTCGGAGTTCAATGTCGACATGTCTCTCGATGAGCTGGAACGCCACCACATCCTTAGAATCCTGGCCTTCCACCACGGAAACAAGACCAAGTCCGCTACGACGCTGGGCGTTACCATTAAAACGCTTTATAACAAGCTGCATCGTTACGGTCTGATCAAGGAAATGGGCGGAATAAACCCCCAATAAGACCTGTATTGCGCACGATTATTGATTCAGCTAGAGTGATTTTTCTAAACAAAGGAGTTCGTACCATGGCCGCCAAGTCCAATACCGCCCCTCAGAAAGCTTCCCCTAAAGCCGCACCAGCGCCTCAGCAGATGAGCGCCCAGTCCGGTGGAATGACGCCCGAGCTGCAGAAGCCGGAAGAAGCTACGCCCATGACTCCTAAAAATTTCCGCAATCATCCTGACATGGAAAACTTTTTCCGTTTCATTTATGAAAACGACCTGCGCTATGAAGCGCTGGGCATCATCGACGAAATCATTGCTGCTCGCGCGATTCGCCGGGCAGGTGGCAAGAAAGCGACGGCTAACGCCTAAGTTTTACGGTCTGATTTAGTCTTATGCTGAACGGCACTTTCCGAGAGGGAAGTGCCGTTCGGCGTTTTGGGAACGCGGTTGCGGTTTCCGTTCGCGTTTCGGTGACAGCGACGGTGACGGTGACGGTACTGTGACTGTTACGGAACCGCGAACCGAAACGGGAACCGAAACCGAAAGCGCCCGTTGAACTTCCGGAATTCACCATCTAAACTGGCCCCCATGAGTCAAAAATACGACCGCGTTTATAATTTCTCGCCAGGCCCTGCCAACCTTCCCGAAAGCGTGCTCGAGCAGGTCCGCGACGAGATGATGAACTATAAAGGCTCGGGCGTTTCGATCATGGAAATCAGCCATCGCGCCTATCCATTTGACGAAATCATGGTGAATGTCAAGTCGAGGGTCAGGCAGCTGCTGGGCTTGGGCGAAGACTACGCGGTCCTATTTTTACAAGGCGGCGCCAGCACGCAGTTTTCGATGCTTCCCATGAACTTGCAGCTGCCGGGCAAGTCAGTCGACCTCGTGCATACCGGTCACTGGACTCAGATGGCCCTGGACCAGCTCAAAAAAGGTTTCGAGCACCGCGTGGTCGCCAGCGGTGAAAAAGACGGCTTCAAGCGCCTGCCCGAATTGAGCGCCAGGCACCTTACCTCCGACGCCTCATATGTGCACATGTGCTCGAACAACACCATCTACGGCACGCAGTGGAAAACCTTTCCCGACACGGGCAAGGTGCCGCTCGTTTGCGACATGTCGTCTGACATCATGTCGCGCCGCCTGGATTTTTCCAGGTTCGACGTCATCTTTGCCGGCGCGCAAAAGAACCTGGGCCCGTCAGGGGTTTGCCTGGTGGTCATAAAGCAGGAGCTGGCCGAACGTGCGAGCGACAAGCTGCCGACCATGTTGCAGTACCGCACCCACATCAAAAACGACTCGCGCTTCAATACGCCCCCGGCCTTTGGCATTTATGTCATGGGTCTGGTGCTGGACTGGATTGTCAAACAAGGCGGCCTGGATGCGATGGAAAAGCAGAACAACGAGAAAGCCAAGGTACTCTATGATGCCATCGACTCCAGCTCGTTCTACGAAAGCCCGCTCCACAAGCCCGACCGGTCCTTGATGAACGTGGTTTTTCGCATCAAGCCCGATTCGAAAGATTCGGAAAAGCTGGAAGAATCATTTATTAAAGAGGCCAAGGTAGCCGGGCTCACCGAGCTCAAAGGCCACCGCGTCATAGGTGGCCTGCGCGCTTCGATTTACAATGCCCACCCCCTGTCGGGCGTGCAGGCGCTTGCGCAGTTTATGCGTGAGTTCGAGCGCAAAAACGGCTAATACTTGCGCGTATGCGCAAAACCTATTTGCTGACCCCGGGTCCCACTCAAGTACCCGACCGCGTGCTCGCGCTGAGCGCCCGGCAGATCATCCACCACCGGACGCCGCAGTTTACCGCAATCATGGAAGAGGTGAATGCCGGGCTGAAGTACCTGTTTCAGACCAAGCAGGACGTGCTGCTGCTGGCCTCGAGCGGCACGGTCGCCATGGACGCCGCGGTAACGAATCTTTTCAAAACGGGCGACAAGGTCATCGCCATCAATGGCGGAAAGTTCGGCGAACGCTGGAGTAAAATTGCGACGGCCTATGGGCTCCAGACGGTCGAGCTGAAACTCGAGCCCGGCACGGCCGCCACCGTCAAACAGGTCGAAGCGCTGCTGGTCGCAAACCCCGACGCCCGGGGCGTGCTTTTTCAGGCCTCCGAAACCAGCACCGGCACGCGCATGCCCACCCGCGAAATCTGCGCGCTGACCAAATCGCGCAAGGACTGCATCAGCGTGGTCGATGCCATCACGGCGCTTGGCGTGTTTGACCTGCCCATGGACGACTGGGGAATCGACGTGCTCATCACGGGTTCGCAAAAAGCCCTCATGCTGCCGCCCGGCCTGGCCTGTCTGGCGTTGTCCGACAAAGCCTGGGGCCTGGCCGCCAACGCCAACATCCCCAAGTTCTATTTCGACCTGTCCAAGGAAAAAAAGGCGATAGCTAAGGGCCAAACCACGTGGACTCCGCCCATCAGCCTGATTATCGGTCTGCAAGAAACCTTGAAGATGATTCGCGAAGAGGGCCTGCACAACGTGTTCAAGCGCCACGACCTATTGGCGCGGGCCACGCGCAATGCCGTCAAGGCGCTGGGTCTTGAAGTCCTGTCCAAAGACCCCTCGAACGCGGTTACGGCCGTGCGCGTGCCGGCCGAAATCAAGGACGGCAAGCTGATTCCCAAAACCATGCGAGACAAATACGGCGTTTCGATTGCCGGGGGCCAGGACGAGCTTGAGGGCAAGATTTTTCGGCTCACCCATCTGGGGTACATTGACCGGTTTGATGTGCTGATCGGCATTGGCGCCCTTGAGCTAACCCTGCAAGATCTTGGGTATTCCAAATTTCAGTTTGGAACCGGAACCGGTGCGGTTCTGCAAACATATAAGTTGACTTAAAACGTCCGGCAGCTTAAACATCACCCCGCATTAGATCGTGCGCAAGGGGTCAATTTCACATGTTTAGTCGCTCTATATCGCTGCTGCTTTCGCTCGCGCTTTTGAGCCCGGTTTTCGCCGTTGCGGGAACCGTGGAAACCAACGTGCGCATCTGCGGCAATACCGAACCGTATCAGCGCTACGGCGAGTCGGCTGCCGGCCTTTTCGGCAGCAGCAGCACCGGACTGCAAGACCAGCTTTTTCGCTTCAAGGGCTTTCTGGGAGTCGAAGGAAATGCCGACGCCCCCGAGCTTTCGAAAAATGATTCCATCGCCGACTTTATCTCGGCTACCGAGCTGCCGGCGGTCAAAATGTGCGTGCGGGGCAACCTTGAAACCGTCGAACGCGCGGGTGCCGTTTCGTATTACATGTCGCCAAAAAGTTATCAGATTCTCGAGAAATCCGAGGAGTATCTGGGCCCCTCGCAAATTTCGGGCAACTACGCGCAGCGCCTGCCCTCGGCTCCCACGCTTGCATTGCAGGCGATTGATGACGCCGAATTTGGCCGGCGCTTCATGTTCGCCGAACTTCCTGCAATCCTTCGCAGTTTACTCGGTGCACCATGCAGCATCATCGATAAAGCCATCGCCGAGCCCGCGAATTTCAGCCTTATTTTTCACCACAAGCAGGCCACGGTGCTGTTCGCCGACGCGCTTCAAGAATGCGGCCCCAACGACCCGCTCAAGCTGCACGTCGAGCTTCGCAAGTCTTCTGACGTCAATATGGTGGGCATCGTCACCGTCGAGCGGCCCGCCAACAGCACCATGATTTCCCTCGAAATTCACCGGTAAAACCTTCATTAATAATTGACCTATCCGGCGCATTCCCTTAGCTTCACGCCCTATGGCAAACGTAGCGGTTTTGGGCGCCCAGTGTGGCGATGAAGGCAAAGGCAAGGTCGTCGACATATACAGCGAAAGCGCGGAATTCATCGTGCGCTATCAGGGCGGCAACAATGCCGGCCACACGCTGGTGGTGGATGGCGTTAAAACGGTTCTCCACCTGATTCCGTCGGGCGTGCTGCACGAAGGTAAAACCTGCGTCATCGCCAGCGGCGTGGTTTTGGACCCAGACGTTTTCATGCAGGAAGTCGACGAGCTTCGCGAACGCGGCCTGCTGTCAGAAAAACGCCGCACCAAAATCGTGCTCAGCGAACGCGCCCAGGTCATCATGCCGTACCACAAGATTCTTGATCGCCTGCGCGAAGAAACCGGCGGCAAAGGCAAAATCGGCACCACGGTTCGCGGCATCGGCCCTTGTTACGAAGACAAAGTCGCACGCCGGGGCATCATGCTGGGCGACCTGCTGGATTCCGAACTGCTGCGCGAAAAAATCGAGCGTGCCATCAAGGAAAAAAACGTAATTCTGCAGCATCTTTATTCCGATAAACCGCTGAACGTGGACGAGCTGCACGCCTGGGCCCTCGAGGCCGGCAGGCGCTTAAAGCCCATGATCTGCGACACGCGCGTGCTGGTGCAGGAAGCCCTGGCCGCGGGCAAGTCGATTCTTTTCGAAGGCGCGCAGGGCACGCTTTTGGACGTCGAGCACGGCACGTATCCCTTCGTCACCTCGTCCAACACCATCACCGGCGGCATTTTCACCGGCTGCGGCGTGGGACCCAAGGCCCTGGACCATGTCATCGGAATCACCAAAGCCTACACCACGCGCGT
>JACQAW010000057.1 GCA_016194725.1 Deltaproteobacteria bacterium | reverse complement strand
GTCGGCGATACGAATGCCCAGCAGGCGGCTTTCTTCATCTTCCATTTCGGCGAGCTTGGCGCGGATGGCGACGCCGGTGAGCTCGTTTTTTTCGATTTGCGACGCCAGGTTTTCCGCAACAGGCGCTCCGTGGCCTTGGCTCATCTGGGCCAGCTGCGAGACACGCGAGTTGGCCAGGTCACGCAGCTGCGCGATACGCGTTTGTTGGCTTTGATTATCGTTGGTTAACGTGGCGATGTAGTTGATCGTGGGTTGAATGGAAGCGCTTGAGCTTTTGTAGGTTTCCAGAAATCTGGAATTGCGCGTCAGCAGATAACCGCGTTGGTTGGTTTCAGCATCGGCCAAGGCGCCAAAAACCGACTTGAGGCCCGTTTGCACCTCGTTGGTGTGCGCCACCCAATGCGAGACCACCATGAGTTTTCGTGCGGTGATGTACGACATGGCTCCAGTAAGCACCAGGGTCACCAGCCCGATGATGAAGATGATATCAATGGGATTGCCTGCGAATTCCGCGCTTTCGTCTTCCATTCTTCAAGATTATAGCGCGGCCGGAAACTAAGCAACCCGTTCGGCTCTCGCGTGGTACTCTGTGCTATTCTAATGAGCATGGGGAAGCTTTGGTTTTGCGTCGCCGCCGTGCTGATGCTGGCGACAAATAGCCGCGCGACATCGGAAAGGGATAGGGATGGCTGGACAGATCCGGTGACGGTGCACTGGGAAATCGAGCCGCCCGGTCCGCGGCCCGGTGTGGTGGTCGAGCATTCCCGTTGGGTTTGGAAGGGCGCGAACAATACCCTGATGCCCGCGCTGCGCACCGAGCTTGTGGTGAAGCTGCCCGGGGACTGGTCGTACGTGGGCAGCCACGGCGGCGATGCCCAAGTGATGAAAACCGACTCGCGAGGCACGAGGCTGCTTGTGGAGCAGACCCACATTGCCGCGACCGTGAATCTGGAATATCGCGCGGGCGAGAAGAAAATTCCGCTTACCCTCGAGCTCATTGCGCCATGGCGCATGCCAGCGCTGGTAGGCTCGCGGGACTGCGCGCATTACCGCCTTCGAATCGAGCCCACTCGGCCGCAGGGCCGGCACCTGTTTCTGGCTTACACCTGCATCGAGGATAACGACGGCGCTGAATTCTACTTCGCGCGCAGCTCGGAAGCCAGCTGGCGCACGCGCAGGGCAAGTCAGCCCAAAGCCCCTTTTTTTCGTGCCCGAGTGCAAAGACCGCCGCCCTCACAGGGCAAGGAAGACGATTTACTGCAGTTCGAAACCGGCGACCAGGACGGTGACGTGACGAAGTTCGCAGTCGACTTTACCGGCGAAAGGCCCGGGGCGCACGAGTGGCTCGAGGTGCAGCCGAGGCTTTTCATCGACTCCGAGTCGGTCACCGACCGCGTGACGGGCAGCCCCAAGTTCCGGGCTTCGGCATTGGGGCAGGGACTGAATCTTGCTTTCGGGCGCAGCTGGGACTCGCGCTGGAAGCTCATGATGTTGGGCGAGTTCGAGCATGTGAGTTTTCCGTCGCCGTTTGCGGGCCACGTATTGAGCCAGCCGTCGTCGGTCATGTCGAAAACGGGCCTGGGTTTTGGCCGTGATTTCAATGACCGGGTTTCGGCTTCGTTTGACCTGGGTTTCGCGCAGGAGATGTTTTTCGTGCCCCAGCCCGGCGGTTTGCTGACGGCTGACGAGACGGGGCTGGCACGCGCGCGCCTGAAAGCCTCTTATGACTGGATTATCCGCAATAACCTGGCTTCGGCCCTGGAAGTGAGCGGCGGCTATTATTTTCCCAAAGAAATGGTGGGCTACACGATCAACAGCAGCTGGCAGTATGGCGTGAAGCTGATCTATCGCGCAACCGGCGCGCCTCGTGCGTCGCGCACCTGGTTTGACGGCGATTTTTTCTTCAGCCAGGTCTCGAAGAACACCACCGTCTCGCAACAGCTTTCGACCGAGTACGGCCTGGAGCTGCGCTTTTCGTTCGCTTGTTCATATGCAGCTGGTCGGTGCTGTCCCAGATTTGCGCGTTGGTTTTGGGAAACAGCTTGCCACGCGCGAAGATGGCCTTGCCCTTGAGCCGCCCGAACGAGGCGGTGGCGATGTTGTCGGACTTCGGGATTTTTCGTTGCAGCTCGCGCGGCAGGGCGAGCCAGGCCGCGGCGCCGGCGTGGTTTACGGCCAGGGGGTATTCGCCGGGTTTAATGTTGCGCACGAACTCGCTGCACTTTTTCGAGGCCAGCACCAGCTCCGCGCGGTCGTTACCCAATTCCACCTCGAACTCGGCAAGGCGCGGGCCGGCTTCTTCAAACTGAAAAGTAAGCTGGTACGAAGCATCGATGGAGCTGTCTTTAAGGCTCTTTTCGAGTATGCCTTCGCCAAGCAGGCATTCGCGATAACCTACCAGCGGCGCTTCGGTCATTAACATCGCCAAAAGCGAGTCTTCGATGGCGTAACCGACTCCGGCGCCACTGCGCGTGGTGGTGCAGGCCCAGAACGATGCCATCGCCAGCACTGCCATCAGTGGCGCGCAAAGGTTGGTGTGGCGCACCTCAGCGCTTCTCGAATTTTGGTTTGGCTACGTCTTCCAGGCACACCAGCTGCCTTTTGTCAGGCGGCCCAAACGAAAGTGGGCACACCTTGAACTTGCCTTCGAGCGCGCGAAAACGATCCAGTTTGGAAATGACGTTCAGGGCCCTGCTCGATTTGTCGATAACCACGAGATGGTGAGCAGTGCCAAAGGGCCAGATGCGAACTTGATTACGGTAGATGTAATGTTGGGCGCGCCCGGTGACTTCGAAACACGAAAGGAGTGATGAGCTTTCCACTTTGGCTCCCGCGCAGTGATGGGCAGCGGACGCGTGGCTTGCAGGCGAAAGCATTAAAAGAAAGAGATTCGCCCCATTGAACATCGCCGCATCATTAGGATTGGTCTTTGCCCATCGCCTTATCCAGGAATTCCTGGATGTCGATGCGGTAAGCCGCCGCAATTTTTTGCGACTCCTGGGCAGTGACGCCCTTTTTGGCATATCCCAGTTCAAGTGACTTGAGGCGCTCGGCTTGAACCCCTGAGCGTTCAGAGGCTTGCTCGATCGTGAGACCCGCTTTTGTACGCTGGTCTCGCAACCATTGGCCAAATTCCATGTCGACTTCGTGATCGGTTTTTGCGGCTTCTCTGGCGCAAGGCTCAAGCGCATGGGCTACGCTTTGCGAGAAATTTTTCGTGCAGGCCAATGCGGTCGCGGCTTCGCGCAAACATCAGCTGGCGCATGGTGAAGCTGTGAAGTTGCAGTTCGGCGACGAAACCGCGATGGCCGATGCGGTATTTTTGGGACGTCTTGTTCCCTTGGATGGCGTAGCCACCGAGCTGGCGTTCTACGAGCTGGGTCGTCAACTCGTGCACGTCATTCCCATTTCAAAAATCAGCATCAAGCGGGTGTCGGGCGAGGACGTGGACGTGCAAAGCTCCACACCCGTAGTGCGCTCGATCAATCAGGAGGGTGGCACGTGCGCCGCCTTTTCAATGTTCAACTGCATGCGCCAGATGCACCTTTTTGGGCAGGACGGAAACGACGTGATGAAGGCCGAGCTGGCCACTGAGGCTGGGCGCATGGGGTTGCTGGTGCGGATCGTGAACCAGCTTTATATCGAAAATCAGAACACCACCACGGTGATCGCGAATCTGACCACGAAATACGGCTTCAAGAGCTATGAGATTCCGTGGAGCAACGGCGGCGATCTGCAAGAAGGCCTGTTGAAATACCTGGGGCAGGGCTGGCCGGTGTTGCTCAGGTTTGACGTGCCCAAGGACATGACGGTCACCGATTATACGATCATCGATCGTTCCAACGCAAAAAACCGAGCCGGCGGTAGCGCCCTGAAACTCAGTACGCGTACGCCAGTCGCTCGGGTCGGGCGAATCTTGCAATGGATATCGGCGCGTTGTTTTTACGCAACTTCGAAACCTTGAATTCCCCATGCAGCGCGACCTGTTCGGGCAGCTTGCGTTCAAGAATTCTGAGCTGGGCCTCGAGGCCGCTGCAGTAAAGATAAGAGTTCACGTTCGGCGCCAGGGCGTCGGCATAAATATCAAAATAGATCGACCGTACCAGATTCAGCACCGAGGCTTTGGCCAGCGTGCCGGGAGCGCGCCGGTTCGGCCCGATGGCCGCGATCATCAGATCGGCGGTGGCCTGGCTTGGCAAACGGTAGGGTACGGCAATGCGAAAAGTTTCGCGGTTCAGACCGCGCAGGTAGCGGCGAAAAAGGCGCTGCCGGGCCAGAGCGCGTCTGATTTCGACGCCGTCGTTGGCCAGTTCAAAGACCAGCCATTCCCAGGGAATCATCGAGCTCAGGCTATCGATGTGAGCGAAAATTTCCTGCGTGACCGCGCCGGGTTGGCCAGCCACGGGCAGGCCCGCAAGCTGCCCTACAAACGCCAGGCGCATCGAGGGTACGAAGACCAGGTTGGCAAAGCCGACCATTTTTGAATCTGCCCAGGCGCCGAGCAAGAGCTGGTAGGACTTCTGGCCCGACCACTGCGTGCGGTTCGCAAGCTCGTCGATCGAACGGGGCGCACGGTTGGGTCGCGATAGGCTTCTTACGATCTGGGCGGGATCGACCTGCTCGTGATTTGGAATCACGCGACGATACAGCTCGCAGAATTCACCGGTTTGTTTTTCGCTGGCATCAATGAAGTCGATCTTGATTTTCATGTTCATCGCGCAGCAGCTTAAGCAAAGATCGCGCCAACGAATTCATGAGGGGAAAAATCTGGTTAGCGGTTCCAAGATGGAACTGAATCGAGTGAGCGTCATCCTTTTTTGGAACCAGAGTTGCAAACCCTCGCGCGGTGGGAGGCGCGAGTGAGGAAGCTGTGGATGTTCGTCGGTTTGCTGGCCGTAAATCCCGAGCTTGCCTTCATGACGCGCGAGCTGAAAGCGGTAATCGCGGCCGAAGAAAATGCAGTGAATCAAGATGAGGTTTATTCTCGCCGCGCGTTAGCAGAGGGATATCCGGGGATGGGGCGGCTGTTTCATGCGGTGGCGCTTTCGGAATTTATACAGAGCGAAAACCATAAAGCGGCGCTTGGGGTGATTGGGGGCAGGTTGCGGCGGGTTGTGCTTGATCCGGTTCGGGTGTCGGGTACTTTGGAAAATATCGGGAGGGCAGCGGCGGCTGAGAGCCGGATGCGGTTGATGTTGGGGAGTGAGGGGCTGGAGAGGGTGCGCAGGAGCCTTCAAGACGTGGTTTACCAGGCGTTCGTGTTTTCGCGGGCGGCGGGGCTTGAGCATGAGAAGTTGCTTGCCTGGGGCGTTGGTGGGGTCGGGGATTGGGATTATTATCTCAGTCGTATCAGCGGAAAGATTCTGCTGGTGCGCAGGGGCGAGAATAGCCCTGGGCCGGTTGGGTTTACTGATGATTACTTTTTGATTCGCTAGGGGGAGGCAGTGATGGGCAAACGCTGCGTCGGAATTGTGGCAGAAACTGAATTTCCCGCTCTCTCCAACGCTCCGCATCCTGTTCCGTGGAAGTCAGTAGCCGATCAGGTGATCGGTTGCTAGGGTGACTGACATGTCAGTCGCGACATCTGGGTACGGTGAGTTGGATTTCGAGAAGGTCGGAGCGCGCACCGTAGTTCGCACGGCCTTCGCGCGAAATCCCCTGCGCCTGCTTACGCCGCGTAATCATGGCGTGGGCGCCTGGGTGTACACCAGTACTTTTGGCGGCGGGCTGGTGGGGGGCGACCACATCGATATTCGCGTACACGTGCGCAGCCACGCCACCGCCGTGATTTTGAGTCAGTCGACGACCAAAATTTATCGCTCGCCAGCTGGAACCAGCCAATCCATAGAGGGACGCGTCGAAGCCGGCGGTTTTCTGGCCATGATTCCCGACGCGGTTTCCTGTTTTGCCGAATCCAGCTTCGAGCAAAGACAAAGCTACGAACTTGCCGCCGGGGCATCGCTGGTGCTTGTGGACAGCATGAACTGTGGGCGCTCGGGCTCGGGTGAGCGCTGGCTTTTTGACCGATATCGCAGCCAGATTCGCGTGAGTCGAAACCAGAAGCCGATCTTCCTGGAATCGCTTCTGCTCGACTCGCGTGCCGGCGAGCTCGCCAGCCGCGGCGGACGCTTCAACGCGCACTGCATGCTGCTGCTCACTGGCCCCGAGCTGGCAGAGGCGCGCAGTGAGCTTCTGGCTTCGGTGGGCCAGGCTCATCAATACATGAGCGGCGCCTGCGGCGGCGCTCAATCACGAGTGCGCGCGGAGATGGTGGTTTCGGCCAGTCCGCTGGGCGACGATGGCGTTTTACTGCGTCTGGCTGCGACCTCGAGTGAGCAGCTTACCCGGGCAGTGCGCGGATTTCTGGATTTTTTGCCGCGCAAACTGGGCGACGACCCCTGGCAACGAAAATGGTAACGAATTAGGAAAACCTAAAATGCATCTCACTCCTCACGAAGTCGACAAGTTGATTCTTCATCAGGCCGGTTTTCTTGCCCAGAAACGGCTGGCGCGCGGCGTGCGCCTGAATTATCCCGAGGCCGTGGCTCTGATTGCGACGCAGCTGCTGGAGTTTATTCGTGACGGGCGTTCCGTGGCCGAGCTCATGGATCTGGGACGAAAATTTCTGGGCCGGGCGCAGGTGATGCCGGGCGTGCCCGAGCTGGTGCACGAGGTGCAGGTCGAAGGCACGTTTCCGGACGGCTCAAAACTCGTGACAGTGCACAACCCCATCGTTGCCGTCCAAGGTAATCTGGAGCTGGCGCTGTATGGAAGCTTTTTACCCGTGCCCGCGGCTGGAGCAAGCGTCGCGACGTCGGGCGAGATTCCGGGAGAGGTGGTCACCAAATCTGATGAGCTGACCCTCAACGAGGGTCGGGAAACCGCCAGCGTGAGTGTCACCAATCGCGGCGACCGCCCCATTCAGGTAGGCAGCCACTATCATTTCATCGAAACCAACCGCGCGTTGTCGTTTGACCGAAATCTGGCCTATGGAATGCGGCTGGATATTCCCGCGGGCACGGCAGTGCGCTTCGAGCCGGGCGAAACCAAAACCGTGCAGCTCGTCGCCATTGGCGGCAGGCGCGTCATTCACGGCGGCAATGCGTTGGCCGATGGGCCAGTCAACGAGGCAAATCGCGTCAAGGCCATGGCCAATATCGCGGCCCGGGGGTTCGCATGAGCTATCGCATGAAACGTGGGCATTACGCCGACATCTTCGGTCCCACGACCGGCGATCGCGTTCGCCTGGGCGACACCGGTTTGATTGCGCAGGTGGAGCAGGACTTCACTGTATACGGCGACGAGTGCAAGTTTGGCGGCGGCAAGGTTTTGCGCGACGGAATGGGGCAGGCCTCGGGGGTGCCGCAAGCCGATGCGCTGGACTGCGTGCTGACCAACGCGCTCGTTCTGGACTGGACGGGAATTTACAAGGCCGACCTGGGAATCAAAGGCGGGCGCATCGCAGCGGTGGGCAAGGCGGGAAATCCCGACGTCATGGAAGGGGTTACGCCGGGAATGGTGGTCGGAGTCACCACCGAGGTCATCGCCTCAGAGGGATTGATCGTTACTGCGGGCGGGCTCGATACCCACATTCATTTCATCTGTCCCCAGCAAGTCGACGAAGCGCTGGCCAGCGGGGTGACCACGTTTATCGGCGGCGGCACGGGGCCGGCCACGGGAACAAAGGCCACGACCTGCTCGCCGGGTGCACGGCACATCGAGCTCATGCTGCAGGCCACCGACGGGTTGCCGATGAACTTCGGTTTTACCGGCAAGGGCAATACCTCGCTGCCTCAGGGATTGGCGGAACAGGTTCTGGGCGGCGCCATCGGCTTGAAGCTGCACGAAGACTGGGGCACGACGCCAGCGACGATTGACTGCTGTCTCGAAGTAGCCGACAAATACGACATCCAGGTCACGATTCACACCGACACTTTGAATGAGTCGGGCTACCTGCAAGATTCAGTTGCGGCATTCAAGGGCCGAACCATTCATACCTACCACACCGAGGGCGCGGGCGGCGGTCATGCGCCTGACATCATCCGCATTTGCAGTGAAAGCAACGTGCTGCCCAGCTCCACCAACCCCACGCGTCCGCTGACCGTGAATACGGTGGACGAGCACCTCGACATGCTGATGGTTTGCCATCATCTGGATAAAAATATTCCGGAAGACGTCGCGTTTGCCGAGAGCCGCATTCGCCAGGAAACGATCGCGGCGGAAGACATTCTGCACGATCTGGGCGCGATCAGCATGATGTCCAGCGACAGCCAGGCCATGGGGCGAGTGGGCGAGGTGATTATCAGAACCTGGCAAACCGCGCACAAGATGCGCGAGCAGCGCGGAAGGCTGGCCGACGAGCAGGGCGACAACGATAACCTGCGCATCAAGCGCTACCTGGCCAAATACACCATCAACCCTGCCATCGCGCATGGCGTGAGTCATGAAGTAGGCTCGATCGAAGCGGGCAAGCTTGCCGATCTCGTGCTGTGGCGGCCCGCTTTTTTTGGCGTCAAGCCCGAGCTGGTCGTCAAAGGCGGGTTCATTGCCTGGTCGCAGATGGGCGACGCCAACGCCTCGATTCCCACGCCGCAGCCCGTGCTGATGCGTCCCATGTTTGGCGCCTTCGGCCGCGCCGCGGCTGCCACCAGCCTGGCTTTTGTTTCCCAGGTCTCACTGGATACGGGCGTGGTGCAGCGCTATGGGCTGACGAAGAAATTGGCGGCGGTAAAAGGCTGTCGCAAAATTGGAAAGAAGAACATGAAACTCAACGATGCGATGCCGGCGATTACCGTCGACCCTGAAACCTATACCGTGACCGCGGACGGCGTGGCGCTGAAATGCGACCCCGCCAAAACTCTGCCGCTCGCGCAACGTTATTTTTTGTTCTAGGAGGGAACCGGTGAACTGGCTGCTGCTGCAACTCGCCGACTCCAGCTTTCCCGCGGGCGCGTTTGCGCACTCCAACGGGCTTGAGGCCGCGCTTCAGCACGGTGAGCTGCAAGGCACCGGGGTCGCGGGCTTTGAGAAATATCTGGGCGAGCTGCTGTGGCAAACCGGTCACGGGGCTCTGGTGCTGGCCAGTCAGGCGCATCGCAGGCCAGAAATCATCGGTGAGCTCGATGCGCTTTGCGAGGTTTTTTTAAGCAATCACATCGCCAATCGCGCCAGCCGGGTGCAGGGCCGAACTTTTCTGGCCACCTGCGAACGGTCTTTTTCGTCTGAGAAAATCGTGGCTCTGGCTGCAGGCATTCGCGGCAGCGGGCTGCACGAGCATTTTGCCCCGGTCTTCGGCGCGGCACTGGAAGCCCTGGGCGTCGAGTTGCCGGCGATGCAGCGACTGCTGCTGCATGGGACGTTGCGCGGCGTGATTTCGGCCGCGATTCGGCTGGGCGTCTTTGGGCCTTATCAGGCGCAGCGCGTGCAGGCCGCGGCGGGGCCGACCCTCGACGCCGTGCTCGCGCATTGTTCGGGGCTGGCCATTGACGAGCTGGCGCAAACGGCCCCGCTCATCGATCTGATGCAGGCAAACCATGACCAGCTTTACTCGCGGTTATTTCAATCTTAGGAGAACTACTCAAATGAACGATACCAAATTCTTCTCGGTTCAAAATCCTGCCGGCCCTTTTCAAGCTCATGAACATGGGCATACGCATGAAATATGGGCGCACCCCGGGCTTTTTCACGACCGCGATGCGCCGCTGAATCGCGACTACGCCCGGCGCGCCTTCACGGTCGGAATCGGGGGGCCCGTGGGCAGCGGCAAGACTGCGCTGCTGCTGGAGCTTTGCAAGCGGCTTCGCGAGCAGTACTCGCTAGGGGTAGTGACCAACGACATCTTCACCAAGGAAGACGCGGAATTCCTGATTCGCAACCAGGCGCTGCCCAAGGAAAGGATTCGGGCGGTTGAAACGGGCGGCTGCCCGCACGCCGCGATACGCGAGGATGTCAGTCACAACCTGGACGCGCTGGAGCAGCTGATGAAAGATTTTTCGCCCCAGCTGCTGTTTGTCGAAAGCGGTGGCGATAACCTGGCGGCGCAGTACAGCCGCGAGCTGGTGGATTACACGATTTACGTCATCGACGTCGCAGGCGGCGACAAGGTGCCGCGCAAGGGTGGACCGGGCATTACGCAGTCCGATTTGCTGGTCATCAACAAAACCGACCTGGCGCCACACGTGGGCGCGGATCTTGCTGTGATGGAGCGCGATTCGCGCAAGATGCGCGGGCCGGGTCCTTTTGTTTTCGCGCAGGTCACCAAGGGCGTGGGCGTGGCCGAAATTTGCGCGCATATACTTGGCGTTTGGCGGCAGTCGAGTGCCGCGGTCGCTAAGCCCGTTTAACCTCCGCTGGTGCTATTGCGGACCAGTCCTGAAATGGCTCCCGCTGCCGGGATGGTTTCGCACCGGTGAAACCGAGCTTTTACGGTGGGTTACCCATGGCCTATGCCTTGCACTATTCAATGTCGGGCAGTGCAAGGAGGCAAATATGAAATCCTATATTTTGTGTGCGAATACCGATGGAGCGAAGGTGTTTGACTTTGATGACCTCGAAGAAGGGGCCCAGCTTTTGCTGTCGCTCTCATATCCGAAAGACGCCTACTCCTCAGTGGTCCTTGAGATGGAACGCATGTGTGGCGCAGGCACGGCAAGCAAGCTGGTCCTTTGCGGCGAACCGGTGGTGCTCAACCAGCTTTGCCAGAAACTCAGCGACGAGGTGCGCGGGCGCATCGTGGGAATCATTCCCGAGAGCTTTTCGAACTCGCGTATTCCAAACGACGGCAGCTATCTGCGGGCCGCGAATACAATGTGAGCTAGCGCTATCGGCCCAGCCGTTATAGATCTGGGGCATGTACCGGAACCAGGATCCAAAATGGCTTGGAAAGTTGTCGCGTCAGCTGAAGTGGCTGGCGGTGCCGAACATCGCCATTATTTTCATCACGCTTCAAGTGCTGGGGTTTCTATTCGTGCTTTCCGATGCGGCCTGGTTTGAGCGCCTGGCGCTGATACCCGGTCGCGTGCTGCAAGGCGAGGTCTGGCGGCTCATCACTTTCTTGGCGCTGCCGCTTTCGCTGAGCCCGCTTTGGATGATTTTTGCGCTTTGGTTCATGTATTTCATCTTGAACCTGATCGAGTCGGAATGGGGTGATTTCAAGACCACGTTTTACGTTTTGGTTTCACTGGTCCTGACCGTTGTTTTCTCGTTTATTTTTGACTATCCGGTTACTGAGGTTTCCGACTTCACCTCGACGCTTTTTCTGGCGGCCGCCGCGCTTTATCCCGACTTCGAAATTCGCCTGTATCTCGTGCTGCCCGTGAAGATGAAGTACCTGGGCTGGCTGGCGCTGGCCTTTGTCGGCTTGCGGCTGGTGCATGGCAGCTGGATTGATCGGCTGTTTCTGGTCACGATCTACTCCAATTACCTGGTGTTTTTCGGGCCCACGATGCTGTCGCGCCTCAAAGACTGGAATCGCCGGCGGAATTATCGTTCCAAGCTGCGCTAAGTTTTGCTGCGTCAGGCAGGCAAATTTAGGTGTATTGCACTTGGGGCTCTCGCGCTCCATGATCTAATGATGGGGTTGCGACGCCATCTTTTCGTTTTGATATCCTGTCTCGTGTTTGGTTGCCAGGCAGGTTTGGCTGCCGAAAGGCTCTCGGGATCGGAGCCCGCAATGGCCACCGCCACCGGCGTGTCGCCTGAAGCCTTGAACGGAATCGACTATGGTCTGGCCCGCCGCGCGGCCGTGGCTGGCGCAGGCCAGGGTAGCGTGTCGCTGGGTTTCATGAATGTGTCGCAGAATACGGAAGTTCCCACGGCCGAAATGGCAATTTCTGGCCGCATTGGGCTGGGCCACGGGCTGAGCGCTGAATTTTCGGCCGGGCAACATCCAGGCGCCGGGCCCGTTTATCCGGGAGCAGCGCTGCAGTGGCAATTTCTGGGCGACGAACATTCCCCCGTCGCGATGTCTTTCTACACTCAGTTCCAGCGCGAAAGTTTCACTGAGTTTGACAGTGAAGGGCATGTTGATCTGGGCTGGGCGGGAACCTATCGCTCCGGGAACGCCGAATATTCCGTGAACGTATCAGGTGGCTCGGACCTGGACGGCGACCCTCGTTACTTCGAAGGCCGCGGCGTTGCCGGCTACTACCTTTTTCGAGGGCTTCTGACGGGTGTCGAGGGCCGAACCCAGCACGCTTATTTGGCTGACAGCGCGGGCAATAAACACAGCCAATTTCTCGGGGCACTGGCCCAGTATTCGTTCGGCACAGTCGTGGTGACCGGAAATTTCGGCGCTTCGGTCGATGCCGTGGGTGATCTTGCGACGAAGTGGGGAACGATCGGTATTTTGAAAGTTTCTCTGCGTCTCTAGTCCTTTTCCCAACGAAATCGCCAAGCGCCGCTCTCAACGCGCGAAGTCAGCTTGCGCGATGCGCTGAAAAACCCGCTCATTATTATTTAAAAAAACGCTTCCCCTCCTTTGCGTTGTGATTCGTCTGTGATTGCCTTTCTGGCGTTGCAAGGAAGTTAAACATATTCAGGACAAGGGGATTTCAATGAAGTCGGTATTGTTCAGTGCAGTTGTAGTTTCCGCGGTTTTCATGGGCGCGTTTGCCCAGGCCTCAGATACGCAGTATGACGCAAAATATTTCACCATCGGACAGGTGAAGATCGAAAGACTCGATGTTTCGACACAGGGAACAGGCAGCGTGGGTATTCCCGCGCCAACTCCAAGCGATGCGCCAACCGGCGACGTCGATCTGGGGAATATCATCAACCTGGGCAAAAAGCTTTGGGACATCATTGTTGCCAACAAGCCAGTCGTGAACATCTCGACTGACATGGCTACGGCTCTTCCGTCGGGCGTAAAGGGCTGGGATCAGCTGGCCACCTGGCAGATGCCCACGGTGCGCGAATATCGCGTGACCTATACGAACCTGTACGGCATGAACATGGTCGACTTCAAATTTCGCGTGCTCTACACGCACGGCGGTTCGGTGAATGGCAAAGGCCAGTATCTCACCAACGCGACCATCATTCCCGCGCATCTGACCGTGGGCTGGGGCTACACGTTCAACGCGCAGTCCACCGTGGCCGGCGTCATGAACGCGGGTACCGCGACGGACCCGGTTGCAGCCATGCAGCTGCAGCTGCACTGGAGCATCGACACGGTGTTGAAGCATGAAGAAAACAGCGTGAACTATTACATCAAGGGCGATGGATCGTTTAAGGCGCTTGGAAGCCTGGGCGAAGAGATTCTCTAAGTTTCGCGATTATTATAATGTAAAAGAAGGGGGTGCTCGCCCATACGGTGAGCGCCCTTTTTTTTGCCTTCCGCACAGCTCTATATTGTTGATATTTAAGCTATTTATCTGACTGCCGAATTTGCTTCAATGGACCTGTATTGGTGCTAAAATTGACTGATATGGTTGTCTATATAAAGAGCAGAGTGTTGGTGCATACCGCGGCTATCTTAATGTCTGCGATGGGTCTGAGTTTGCTTTTGCCGCAAGTTTCGCAGGCGCAGCAGGCGCTTGCCGGCCCTGGCGGTAACACGACTCTTGGAAAGCAGTGCAGCGGCGATTCCGCCAAAGACGACCCCACCGTTTGCGGCCATAGCCGCATGCTCGAGCAGGGCGATACCGTGTTTGCGATTTACCAGCTGCATGCGAAGAAAAAAGCCAAGTTAGTTAAGGATGCGTTCCAAGGAACGGTTCCGGCCGGCGCAACCGCTCCAACGGGGGGCGAAATTCCGAATAATATGGCGAAATTCAAAAAAGATGGCACCTGCCTGCCCGGCGATACGGCCGATCAGGCCGGTGCGGATGCCTGTTCGGCTCGCCTGGACCGCATGGCTGTGGATGCCGAACTGCAGGCCCGCAAAGAAACTTTGCACATGAATAAGGGCCGCGCCGATTTGCTGCAGGATAAGAACGGCACGATATTACAGTCGTCGATTAAGAAGGAGGATGGCACGGGTGCCGCACCACCTCCGACCTCGGGTGGCGCCACGGAAACGGTTTTCAAGGATATCGTGGAAGACGTCCAACCCGTCGATAAAAAGACTGCCGCAATGAAGCTTCTGGCACAGCCGCAACCGGTCAGTTTCACCGATAAAGCCGGTAATGCCATCGCAGCCGAAGATACCCTGAAGGCGCGAGAAGGCACGGCGAAGTCCAAACAGTTCAAGATCGAAGACACCAATGCCGACGAAGCGTCACGGCGGGATGGTACGCATAAAGTATACGAAGAGGAAGTCGTGGACTCGACTGGGAAGGCTGAGACCGATACTGCTTTGGATAAAGCGGTAAAGGGCAACCCCAAGCTTGATGCCTTGATTAAAAATGATCAGGAAGGAACGCGAAAGCTTGCCGCCGACCCCAAAAATGGCGCCTTCAAGCCAAACGGCGAAAGCGTCAGCGCTCAGGCCCTGCACGATGTCGTTCAGGAGCTTGCCCAACGAAAACAGGACAATGACATCAAGGCAGGTGCCAAGCCCACCGGCAAACCGGTTGAACTGTCTATTCTAAACACCGAGTCGACCAACATGAACATCTCGAAAGATACGACCACGAACGGTGGAAAGGCTCTTGGCCCCAAAGATGAGAAGATCGACCCCTTCGACAAAACGATCACGTCCGATCTGAACAATCTCGGCAACTGAGTCCGCAGGGCCTAAATGCGTTGCAGCCAGATTTTCAAATGAGCCTTGCCCGGCGCCCCGCGCTCCTTGGCGCGCGTGATGATGATTTTCATCTCGCCCATGCGTGAAAGCTCGTTTTCGATCTGCTTGTAATTTTTCAAGGGCACGAGCACGTCAAACATCACGCCGCCAGGTAGCTCGGCGCCCACCGCGGTTTCGTCGTCGGCTACCGTGTAATGCACGCCGGTCAGCGCGCGCAGCACCTGATCCTTGATGGCCTCGGGCGAGTCGGTCTTGATCAGCACGCGGTACAGCTTTTCGCTCGTGGGAATGGCCGAGTCACGGCCCAGAAATTCGGTTTCCTGAATCGAGTTAGCGCGTTCGGGTTGCGCCGTCGCAACCGGGGTTGCGCCGGCAGCGCCCGAGGCGGTCGTGGCCTTGGAGCCCGTCGCGCCAGCTTCGCCCGAGCCGGCGGCGGTGACGGCCGCGTCGTTGGTTACCTCGGAACGGCTTCCGCTAAGCCCTGCCGCAAGCTCGGCGATGCTGTAAAGGTCAAGCCGGCGCTCGAGCCAGAACTCGTAAATGCCTTTGATGCGCGGAATGGACAGCACAATGCCCAGCACCAGCGTGGTGGCCAGCAGCCCTTCGAAAAGCGCCTTGACGTACCAGGGCGCCGCGCTCCAGTTGAGCAGCATGCGCTTGCCTTCTTTCACGAACAACGGCGACACCGGAAAAGCCGCCAGCGGCTCGGGCAGCGGGTGCAGATGGATTTCGCGCAGGTGCTCGAGCGAGGTCAGGCGTTGCTTGAGCGAAACCTCGCAGCGCGGGCAGTCGCCAACCGCACGCGACAGCGACCCTGGGACCGTGAACTGGCCCAGGCGGGCGCTGGTGATGTTCCAGTCCTCGATCAGCTCGCGCGTCTTGATGCAGACATGCGACGACCCCGGCGCGTTGCCCGTTCGCGCCGCCGCGCTTTCCGGGTAGAGCCTGGCCCGGGTGCGTTCCAGGCGGGTGCGCACGCTACCCTCGGAGGCGTCGACGATTGCCGCGAGCTCAAAGCACGAGAGCTCAAAACGATCGCGCAAAAGCAGGCAGAAGGCCTGCGCCAGCGTGGGTTCGGACGTGGAATCGATATTGGGCGGGCTGAAGTCGCGTGGAACCTTCGCGCGCGGATGGGCCAGCACGTGGCGGTAAACCGATTTCAGGCATAGCAGGCGCGCGTATTTTTGATAGCCGGAGTTGGGAATGTCGCTGAAGATTTCCTGCGCCACCGCTTCAATCGTCTCAGCCGTCACCGCTTCGGGCAGGAAGTAGCGAATGCTTTGAAAGATGAGCTCGGCATTGGCTTCGTAAACGAGCGCGGGGTCGAGCGGTGCATTGGAAACCTCCGGCACCGATTTGGTCAGCTGTTGTTCTGGGGGTGGGTCGACATTTGCCACGAGAGATAAACTTTCCAACGTTCGGGTGTTGATTTCAAGGTATATCGAATGGTGAAGGTCGGAAGCCACTCGGGTCGTCCCGGTTTGGCAATGAGCCGCATATTCGCCTCGGCGGGCGTTCTGCCGCCTTTGCGCTGGTTGCACTGAATGCAAGCGGTCACGATATTGTCCCAGCTTTTCTTGCCGCCCTGAACACTCGGTACCACGTGATCTAATGTCAGCTCGGTGCGCGCGCGTTTGCGCCCGCAGTACTGGCAGGTGAACTGGTCGCGCAGCAACACGTTGGCGCGCGAGAAACGGATGATGTTCTTGCGCCGGGTCAGCGGAATGTACTTGAGCAGGCGCAGCACCGAAGGCAGTCGGAAGCGCATCGAGACCGTTCTGACCTCTTTGTCATATTCCTCAACAACCTCTACTTTGCCTTGAAAGAGAAGTTGCATCGCTTTTTGCCAGTTAACGACTAGGATTGGTTCGAACGAAGCATTCAGAACCAGCACGTGGTCCATACCTTAATTATATCGATAGGTTGTTTTTTGTCCAATTTCGACCTGGATGCCTTGGAATCTTATGCCTGGTGCGCCACAGGAGAATGGGTGTAATAGAGTTAACTATGCGATTTCTAAAAGAACTACTGCCGCCTGCTTTGGTGGCAACCTTTGTTTTGGGGTGCCCGCTGGGATGCACCAAATACGCGCAGGAATCGAAAACCGGGGAAACGGCTCTAGGCGCGGTGGATACCCAGTCCATGGACCCGGCTTATTTTTCGCTGCCTGATTCCAATGGCCGTTCGGTTGAGATGACCGGGTTCAGGGGCAAACCCGTACTGCTGAATTTCTGGGCCAGCTGGTGCCAGCCGTGTATCGACGAGTTACCCGCGCTGATGCAGTTTGCCGACTGGGCAAAACGCGAGGCGGGCGTTGAAACGGTGGCCGTAAGCGTGGACGAAAGCTGGGCACCGGTGAAGAAAGTTCTTAGTCAAAAAAAGTTTTGGCCGGGTGCGGCTCTTCCGCTTACAATTTTACTTAATGCGGATGGCGGAGTCAGCGCGGCGTTCGGTTGCACCAAATATCCGGAAAGTTACTTTATCGATCGGAACTACAAGATCATTCGCAAGTTTATCGGTGTTCAGGAATGGACGTCGCAGGAGATCAAAAAATGGGTAACAGAGCACTCCAAGCAATAATCGCAGTAGCCCTCGTTTTTCCGCAGCTGGCATTTGCCGGCACCGGCCAGGAAAAGGCGAAGGAAGAGATCTCCGAAAACCTGAGCAACACCAAAAAGCGGCTCACGCAGCTTCAGGAAAATCTGAAAATCCTGCAAGAGAACGTCGACATCGATCGCGAGAACATCGAGAAGGTCACGAAGGCCAAGGAGATCTGGGAAAAGAACACGAAATCCTACAAGGCGGCTGCCACCGAGCTTGATCAGCTGCGCAAGGAGCTGGAAGGACAGATCAAGAGCCAGCGCGAAAGCATGGATCACAACGGGGTCGAAAAGAAAAAGTGGTCCAGGCAGCTCGACACCCAGAAAAAAGACCTCGACCAAATCGAAGCCGAGCTCAGGAAGGTCAACGAAAAGCCCACGACCCAAAAAGGAACTTGATCTAAACGTACGTGCTTCCATAAGCGCGAAAGCGGCCTGTAAGGGGGTAGGGCGGTTTCTGCCCGTGCGGTTGTGGCGCACCGGCGCGGTGGATTTTATCGGGCCTGGTGGTTCCTGGTTTTGTGGGCTCTTGCTTGTTGCGGGGCCTGGTGGAACCTGGGTTTGTTTGCTTGGGGCGGTTTGACGGTTGGTGTTTCCTGGTAGCAGGCATTGGAAGCTTGTTGCGGTTTGTGGCGTATGCCACGGGCTATCTTCCTTTCTTTGGTGGGGGAAGTGGTTGTGGAAGGGGCTTTTGAAATGCGCCTATCGCGATTTATCCGCAGCGATAGAAGTCGCGGCGCATTGAAGTTGGATTTGAGCAAACGTGGAGGTTGCGTTCGCAATAGCGAATGTCGGGAATTGCAATCGCAGTGGCGAATGTGGGGGGTTGCGTGCGTAGTCGCGAATACGGGAAATTGCGCTCGCAGTGGCGAATGCGGCAATTTCTTTTGCATCGCATGCTTGCAGAGTCTCAGGACTTAAACTGCTTTGTCTGATGTAAATAGTATTTATTGATATTTAATAAATACTTATTTTATGAAAATAGCTATTGACATATTTCGGCCTCTTGTCGGCGCCATGCTTTATACCTGTAGCACGATACCTCTCATTTGCTTCGTGCGGCCTTTGGCCGTGCTGTCTAATTGAAGGCAGGCTTCGGAACGAATTCGATTTTTTAAACAGCACCTAAGCCATCCTAGTGCCTTTAAAGCGGTCCTGTTTTCCCGTGTTAAATGTTACTGCATGAAAAACAAAAACACCCTCGATCACGAAATTCATCTCAAAGCCTTGGAAGTGGCCAGCCGCTATTTGATCTGCACGGGCGAGCTCATTGAGATTTTACAAACGCTTGATGCCAGGAAAACTTTTAGGCTTTATGAATGCACCAGCCTTTACCGGTACGCGGTTACCTTTTTAAAGCTGTCTGAAGACGTCGCCTGCAACCTCATTGCAATTGCCAGAAAGTCGGCTTTAGTTCCCGCGCTTAAAAACAATACCGATAGCGGCGCGATCAGCGTGTCCAAGGCCCGTACGCTTTGCGCGGTCCTTACCCCTGACAACCAGTCCAGATGGCTAGACTTCGCCAAAACCGTTTCTTCCAAAGCACTTCAGCGCGAGGTGGCGCGGGTGAATCCCAAAGCTGCTGTGGCTGACAAGGCTTCCTATATTGCCTGGGATCGTTTGAAGCTTGAGATGGGGGTGTCAGAAGAATGCATGCAAAAGCTCAGGCGCGTGCAGGATCTAGAGAGCCAGCGGCTAAAGAAGGCCGCTACCTTTGAAGACACGCTTTCGGCGGCACTGGATGCTTATCTGGAAAAGTTTGATCCAGTGAAGAAGGCGCAGCGAAGTTTTGCAAGGAAGGCAAAGATGGAATCCAAGTCGGAATCTGAGCTCACCTCAGGAGTCATTTTCAACGCATTGCGTCTCGTATCGCCGCGGATAAAAGTCCCGCACAGTGGACCGCGCAAGCCAAAATCAGCGGTCCTGAAACACCAGCTCAACCTTCGCGATCAGGCTCGCTGCACTCACGAAGACGGCCAGGGCGATCGCTGTGAAAGCACCAGATGGCTTGATACTCACCACATCGTTCCTGTTTGCGACGGCGGCGAC
This sequence comes from Deltaproteobacteria bacterium, assembly GCA_016194725.1. Taxonomy (GTDB): domain Bacteria; phylum Bdellovibrionota; class UBA1018; order UBA1018; family UBA923; genus JACQAX01. The sequence continues at coordinate 8,714 of JACQAW010000057.1, read as the reverse complement.
AACACTTTCGAAAATCTGACTACGCTTTGCCGGGCTCACCACCAGATGGAACATCTGAAGGCATGACCGCAACTTCCGCAACCACCCCGCCCACGCCGGGTACGGTCAAATGGGGTATTGTTGCGACGAGTTTAGGTTAATGATTCTCAAGTCAGATCGACCGCGATGTAGCTCTCGAGCTTGTGGACTTCGCAGTCGTCGGCGCTGTCGTCTTCCCACACCACGCACGCAAAGTCGGTAACCTGGTCCAGCGCGATCAGCGGATGGTGCCAGACGCCCGGATGATAGGTGATGCCCTGATCCTTGCGGGCAATGAAGGCGCGCAAGGTGGCGAGGTCGGGCTTGTCGGCGCCCGAGCACACCACCACGAGGTATCTTTTTTCACAGGCCATGGGAATGAATAGCTGGGTGGAATGCAGGTGCCGCTCGACCAGGCGGATTTCAAAGCTCGGGTCCTGAAATGGACTGCTGCGAAACACGCAAAGATTCGGAGCAGCGGCGGGTCTGAGATTCTCGAGCCGGCCCAGCTTGTTGAAACGTTTTGCCGTGCCCATATTCGCGCTTGTCGCGGCAGTATCGGCCTGGGCCGACACTACTGCGCCAAAGGGCGCGTACGCCTTGCTTTCGAGGGGCTCCGCCGTGATGCTTTTCACTTCGGCTTTGACGGTCATTAAAGCAAAATTTTCTCGGCTGCATCCACCGCCGCAAAAATCAAATCATACTGCGGCAGCGCCTCGGCCTCTTCGCGCAAGGTTGAAATTTTGGCTTGCGTGGTCGGACGCTCCGGCGCGAAAAGCACGCAGGTGTCGTCGTGCGGCTCGATGCTGATCGCAAAGGTGCCCAGGGCCTGCGCCTTGGTCACGATCTGCAGCTTATCCGAAGTCACCAAGGGACGCAGCACGGGAAGCGTCATGACGTCGTCGATGGCCTGCATGTTCGAAAGGGTTTGGCTCGCGACCTGTCCGAGCGCTTCGCCCGTGACCAGCGCCTTGGCACCGCGCCGATTGGCGATTTCCTGCGCAATCATCATCATGAAGCGGCGATAATGAATCGTGCGGTAACGCTCGTTGCAGCTGTCGCGCACGGCTTTTTGAATGGGCAGCAGCGGCACCAGCCACAGCTCGAGCGGCTGCGGGCTGATTTCGCGCAGCACATTGGCCAGGCGTTTGACCTTAGCGATGCTGGCTTCGGACGTGAAGGGCTTGCTGTGAAAATGCACGAATACCGGCGTGCAGCCGCGGCGCATGACCTCGTAGGCGGCCACCGGCGAGTCAATGCCTCCCGAGAGCAGGCACACCACGCGCTGCGTGGGGTCCATGGGCAGGCCGCGCACGCCGGCTTTTTCCCAGCTGTAAATGAGCGCGTGCCGCTGGCGAATTTCGATGCTGATCTTGATGTCGGGGTCTTTGAGATTGACGGTCCAACCCTCGCGCATCGACTTGAGCTGCGAGCCGATCTGAATGTCGATTTCGTTGGACGACATGGGAAAACGTTTGTTCACGCGGCGGGCACGGACGGCAAAGGTGCGGGCTTCGGGCAAGGCGTTCATATCGTTTTGCGCCCATTCCAACGCCTGCGTGGTGATGCCCTCGATTTCGGGCGTAGTGAGCAGGCAAGGCGTAACCGCCGCCACGCCACCCACGCCCGAAAGGCGATCGACGAGCAGGGGAAGGTTATCGGGTGCGGCCACCAGCTCGACCACGAAGCGGCCGCTGGCGTTGTGAACCTGACCCTGGTTGCCAAGGCATTTGGCCAGATTGTTTTTCAGCCGGCGCTCGAACTCGGGCCGGTTCTTGCCCTTCAGGGCAATCTCCTGATGCCGAATCAGCAGATGCGTGGTTTTAGGATTGATGAGGGAACGTGTTGATTCAAGCATACTCGCGCACGACCTCGTTAAGCTGGGCGACGAAGCCGTCGACTTCCTCGAAGGTATTGAGCGGCGAAAAGCTTACGCGCACCATGGACAACGCCCGTTCGCGGCCCACGCCCATCTGAGTCAGTGTTTCGTTCGGCTTGGGATTCGTCGAGTGGCAGGCAGCGCCCGAAGAGATGCAATATCCCTTGGCGGAAAGGGCTTCGACCGTGACGGCCGAGGGCAGGCCCGGAATCGAAAAGCTGATGGTCTGCGGAGCCCGGCGCGCGTTTTGCGCCGAAACGTCAGCGGGCCCGTTCAGCACGGCCTTGGAAGGCAGGCGCGCCGTCAGGCGTTCCCGCAGCGCGAGCAGCTTTTTTTCGTTTTCCTTTATGCGGGTTTCGCCCCATTGCACGGCGGCTACAAACGAGCCGATGACCGGTACAGGCACGGTGCCTGGCCGAATTCCGAACTGCTGTGGCGAGCCGTTGATGAGCGTGCCGATCTTCGGGCTGCGGGTTTCAAAACGCCGGCCCAGAATCAGTGCGCCCACGCCCTTGGGGCCGCCAATTTTGTGCGCGCTCAGGCTGACCATGTCCACGCCCAGCGCCTCCAGGTCGACAGGAACTTTCATGAACGACTGAATCGCGTCGATGTGCAAAAGCGCATCGGGCTGTTTGGAACGCACCAGCTGGCTTACCGCACGGATGTCTTGCAGGGCGCCGATTTCGTTTTGCGCGTGGTGAAAACTCACGAACTTCGTTCGGGTCGCCAGCTCTTCTGAAAGATGGTTCAGGTCAAGCAGGCCTTCGCGGTCCACGTTGATCCAACCTACCTGCGCGCCCATGCATTCGAGCGACTCAAACACCTTGGCAGACGCCGAGTGCTCGACCGTCGAGGTGAGCAGCTGGCCCTGGGCCCCTGATTTCAGCCAGTGAAACGCGGGCGCCAGTCCACCCAACCCGCCCCAGATGGCCAGGTTATTGGACTCGGTGCCGCCCGAGGTAAAGATGACGTGGTTGGGCGGCACATTGAAGTGGCGGCCCAGAGCTTCGTGGCATTGATCGAGAGTGTCCTGCGCCTGACGGCCTTTGCGATGGGCTGAGGCCGAGTTGCCCATGACGTTAATGCTCAGCTCGTTTAACTTTTCTAACGCGCAGGGCAGAAGAGATGTGGTTGCGGCATTGTCAAAATACACGGTACTCGATACTGTTTTCATATCAGTCTATTACCTCAACTGGAGACGCCGTGAAAGCCCTAGTATCGCCATTAGGTACTGAAATTCAGTCCTTATTTCCAGATGATAGCGGGTTCGTCGCCGATGACCTGTATACCCGCCGTACTTATAGCAAGGACCTCATGCCCCGCAGCCACATTCTGGCGCGCGAAGGCGAGCTGCCCGAACCCACGATTGATGCCGTGGTTTGGCCCCAGGACAGTAATATGCTGGCCAAATTTATTCGCGCCGCAAATGAAAAGGGCTGGGAGCTCTATCCCTATGGCGCGGGAAGCGGCGTGTGTGGCGGCGCCGTGCCGGGGCAGAACCAGGAGCGCAAGCGGCCGCGAGTGGTGGTCGATCTGAAGCGCCTGGACAAGATCGAGTTCGTCGACACGCACTCGCAGATCGCGAAGGTACAGGCGGGAATCATCGGCCAGGTGCTTGAAGAAGACCTGAACGCGAAGGGCTACACGCTCGGGCACTTTCCTTCGTCCATTTACTGTTCCTCGTTTGGCGGATATCTGGCTACCCGCGCGGCGGGGCAGCTGTCGACTTACTACGGCAAAATGGAGGACATGGTTCTGGCAGTCGAAGGCGTGCTTCCCAACGGCGAATCTTTCACGACTCCGGTTGCTCCGCGCCTGGCCGTGGGGCCGGACTGGAATCATCTTTTTCTGGGCAGCGAGGGCACGCTGGCTTTTCTGACCGCGGCCTGGGTGAAGATTCATAAATTGGCCGAGGCGCGGCGGTTTTTGTCGTTCCAGGTGGAGTCGACCGAAAAAGCGCTCGATGGCGTGCGCCAGTGGCTGCAGGCGGGACTTCATCCCGCCGTCGTACGAATCTACGATGAAGACGAAAGCCGCATGCTGATGGGTTTGAAGAGCGGCGTGAAGCTCGTGTGCGTCATTGAAGGCGAGCAGACGCTGACGGATTTCACGGCTCTGCGTATCAACCAGATGTCGATGAACTACACGGGCTGGAACGACACGGGCGAAGAGCCGGCGCAGCACTGGTGGTCGCATCGTTACGACGTCAGCTACCGGCAGCAGTTGATCATGAGCCATCGCCGCATGATTCTGGACACGTTTGAGGTTGCGACCAGTTGGGCCGGGCTGCCCGGATTGCACAAAGAGATCAAGGCCATCACCGACGAGGTGGCCAAAAAGTTTCCCGGCAAGGGCGAGATGCTGGTGCTGCTGGCGCATTTTTCGCATTTCTACCATTGCGGCGGAAACATCTACTTCACGCTTTGCGGCCGCACCCCGGAAGACACGCCGACGGTCGAGTTCTACGACGGCGTCTGGGACCTCTTGCTGAAAGCCTGCGAAAGACAGGGGGCGGCGATCAGCCACCACCACGGTATTGGAAGATTGAAAGCGCAGGCGCATAAGCGTCAGCGTGGCGTATTACACGATCTACTGAAGAAATTTAAAAATGAGCTTGATCCAAAGCATCTCCTCAACCCTGAAAACCTGGGTCTTTAAGAAAAAGCTGCTCAAGTTCAGCGGGCGGTTCCGCCAGGACCCCGAGGCGTGTTTCTATTGCCCCGAGATGTGCCGCTTTTCATGTCCGACGGCCGAGACGCTGAAAGACAACACCGTCACGCCGCGTGGAAAAATGTCGCTCCTGCATCTGGCTGAGCGTGGTTTTTCGGCCGAAACCATCGCGGGCAGCGAGGCGCAGCGAAACTGGTACCTCGAGCAATGCACCGGCTGCGGGCGCTGCACGGAATACTGCGTTTATGAGAACGACGTGGCCTCGAATCTCATGAACGAGCGGGCGAAATATTTCAGCCGCGAGGCCGTGCTGAAAGCCGGCACCGGCGACGACGCGGGCTACGTGCAGCCCGCGGCCTTTTCAGACATGCTCGACGAGCTGCGTGCGCTTGAAGGGGTGGTGCTGCTGTGCGAGCCCGGGCGGCGCGATTGGTGGCGGGCCCATCCCAAGACGCTCGACGACCTGGGCGTGGCCGAAATAAGCGAGGTCCAGCTGCCGTTTCGCGAATGGGACTGGGGCAAGCTGGCGGATATTCAAATCGAGGCTATCGGCGAAGCGCTGGGCGACTGCACGCAAATCTGGGTTGAGTCGCCCGAAGCAGCCTGGTTTCTGGCCAAGGCCGTCAAAGAGGACCGCGAGTCGCTCAGCTCAGAGGTGCGCCTGGTTTGGCAGCGTTTTTTTGCCCTGCTGGCGGCGCGCGAATTTGGCCCCGATGTAAGCTTTCACGAAAGCTATCACCTGAGCCGGCTTTTTCCGCGGCTGGGCTATTCCATCCCAATGTACGAGCGCGGGCTGATGCCGTTTCACAGCGGCTGGAACTCGCTGGACTGCGGGGGCGAGGGGTTTTATCAGCTCGCTTATCCGGGCACGGCTCGCGAAATCGGCGTGCGGTTCTTGCACGATCTGGCCAAAGACGGCCGCGCCCTGGAAAAAATCGTGTGTCAAAGCTACGCGTGCACGCAGCACCTGCACGGGCTGACGGACGCAAAAGTAGTGTACTGGCTCGACGAGCTGGTCGAGGGCGCAGATGGCTCAAACAGTTAAGGACAACCGCATCCTGATTCTGGTGAATCCAGCGTCGGGCAACGGGCGCGGTGAAGAGCTGCTGAAAGGTGCCACTCACGCCGCGGGCGGGGTGATGCAGCTCGCGGAAAGGTGCCAGGCCGGCAGCCCCAGCGACTGGCCGGTGGTACACACTACAAAAGACGGCGCCTGGAAAATCGAAGTCGAGGCCTATTTAAGAACGCGCGGCCTGCGCACCGTCATGGTCATTGGCGGCGACGGCACTCTAATGGAGGCCGCGTCGCTGCTCTACTCGCTGCGGGCGCTGGGTGGGCTTTCGATGATTCCCATTCCTGGCGGACGCGGCAACGATTTTTCGCGCACGTTTTACGGTTATTCCCTCGAGCAGGGTGATTTCTGGGAATGGGCGGCCAACTCGATCGAGCGCGAAGGGCGGCAGTGGAAAAGGTGCGACCTTGACCTGGCCAGCGCCAACGGCAAGCTCTTCATTAATATGGCCAGCATCGGTTACGGCGGCAAGGTGGTCGAAAACGCGCAGAACCGCAAGGCGTTCTGGTCCAAAACCTCGCTCGTCTATCAGGTTGAGGGCGTGCTGGCCATGACCAGCGGTGCCGGCGGCTCATGCAACGTGAAGGTGGACGGCAAGTCAGTGTACATGGGCCCGTTCTTCGGCGCCTTCGTGGGCAACGGCCAGGCCAATGGCAGTGGTTTGTATTGGACCACCGGCGCGCGTTTTGACGACGGCAAGATTGACGGCATCGTGTTTCCCAAACCTGGAATGCTCGACATGATTCGAACCATGAGCGCGATCAAAGCCAAAGAAGACCCGCCCATGCGCCATACCGACTTTCAGGGAGCTGAGATCGTATTCCACTTTGACAGGCCTACGGCCCTTGAACTCGACGGGGATTACATGGGTAATGCGTTGAGTCATGAACTAAAATGCCTACCCAATGCCTTAAATTCCTGGGTGCTTAAAAAGTAAGCACTCAACTGTCGATAAGTTTTACGAAGACTGTTGATTGTTTTGCCAGTGGACTTATAATTTTCTTACTAGGAGATCATGATGATCAATTGGGAAGAGTTAAAGCACATACATGTTATTCGGAAGCTCGAAGAAATTCTGAGCAACTGGTTCGATACCGAGATTTTTTTCATCGACGAAAAAGGCCAGTTCAAGAACTGGGAGCCCGGCGACAAGCATGAGTTCAAAAGCTCGCTGGCATCCATTCTTGCGAACAAGGAATCCGGCCAGCGACTGCTCATCGATCTGGCGCACCGGGGAACGGAAAAGATCGTCCGCTCCGAAAAATCCAGCATCGTGCTCGAAGGCGTGCTGGGCCCGGACCGCGGGCTGGTTTCGAGGATCTCAGTCGACGGCGAGTTTCTGGGAAGCGTGATCGCGTATCCCATGCTGGCCGCCGATTTGATGAGCGCCGACAAAACCAAGGCGAAAGAGGCGGCGAAGATGGCCGAGCTCGACCTGGGCGACGTGGAAAAGGCGTTGAGCAAGATGAAAGCCTTCTCTGGCGGCGACCTGGACTACTTCAAGCAGCTCGTCGACCTGGTCGCGCAGGAAATCGTCACGTTCCACACCGAAATCTCGCGGCGCGAAGAGCGCATCAGTGCCCTGAACAACGAGCTGGGCACGCGCTATCGTTACGAAAACATGATCGGCAAGTCCAAGCCCATGCAGGACATGTATCTGCTGCTCGACAAGATCAGGCAGAGCGAAAGCACTGTCATGATTCAGGGCGAGAACGGCACCGGTAAAGAGCTCATCGCCCGCGCCATTCATTACAACAGCCCTCGTAAAGAAGGCGCGTTCGTTACCGTGAACTGCTCAGCCTTCAATGAGAACCTGCTCGACTCCGAGCTTTTCGGTCACGTGAAGGGCGCGTTCACCGGTGCGGTGAAGGACAAAAAAGGCCTGTTTGAAGCCGCCGACAAGGGCACGTTGTTTCTGGACGAAATCGGCGATATGTCGCCCAGCATGCAGGTCAAACTGCTGCGCGTGCTGCAAGAAGGCACTCTAACGCCCGTGGGCGGCACCGAGCCGCGCAAGGTCGACGTGCGGGTACTGGCCGCGACCAACAAAGATCTGAAAGAGATGACCGAGACCGGCGAGTTCCGCGAAGATCTTTATTACCGCATCAACGTCATCAATCTTACCGTACCGCCGCTGCGCGAGCGCAAGGAGGACATTCCGCTGCTCGTCGAGTTTTTCCTGGGCCGGGGCTGCAAAGAGAAAAGCATTCCCGTCAAGCAGCTGGCCAAACGCGCCATTGAAAAGGTTTTCGACTACCCGTGGCCGGGCAACATCCGCGAGCTCGAGAACGAGATGGAGCGGCTGCTCGTGCTGGCCAACGACGAGCTCAAGATCAGTGCGGACCTATTGTCGCCGCGTATCAAAGAGTGGGGCGAAAAGGCCAAGGTTCAGGGCGTGCGCATCCAGGGCAAGCTGAAAGACGCGCTGGAAGAGCTCGAGAAGACCATGATTCGCGAAGGCCTCAAGCGCACCAACTGGAACAAATCACGGCTGGCAAAAGAGCTGGGTATCAGCCGCGCCGGCCTGATCATGAAGGTTGAAAAGTACGGTCTCGACAAGCGCAAGATCCTGAAAGCTGCGGCGGCAGCTGCAGCGGCTGGCGGACGTGGCGCGGACGGCTGAGCAGCGGTTGGCTAGCCGGCTTTTTTGAAGCCCGATGAAGGGCCTTCATCGACAATCGGCGCATTGACGAACAGCTGCCATTTGTCTTTTTGCGAAACGGCAATCAGGCGCCAGGCACCGTCGCACCATTGGTAGGTCCAGAATTCGCGGAAGGCGCCGGTTTGATCTTTCACGATTTCGCCGACGCTGTTGAAGGTAAGATCGCTGGCCGAGGCATCGACGCAAACCGTAAAGCAGTCCTGGTCGTTGTTCTGATAGTTCTGCACGTCGACGATGGCCAGGTCTCGGATGATCACATTTCTAACCTGGTTGCGTTCGCCCTTGGCGATCATGTCGTCGATTTGTTTGAACCAGTCTGTGAAAAGGGTGGGGTAAAGAAGGGTTTGCAGCAGATGGACATCCTGGTTGGACCAGGCTTCCTGAAGCTGGACGAAGGACTTGCGAATCATATC
>JACQAW010000369.1 GCA_016194725.1 Deltaproteobacteria bacterium | reverse complement strand
GTAAGCGTGATCTCGGTAACGTCGATTTTGATCGTCGAGCCGGCGCTTGCGTACACGATTTGCAGGGAACTGCCGACACGTGGGGCGATGATTGGATTTTATTTTGGAGCGGCCGGGTTTGCCGTGACGCTATTCTGCAAGTAAGCTGACCGGCCCCTCAAAAAAGGGTTACCCCGGTGAGCTTAGCCCACCGGGGTTGCCAGGGTTTTTGACTATTCCAACAACTTCAATGCAAGTTTGCTTGAGAAATTTGCTTGTGCAAGAACCGAGGTGCCAGCTTGCAGCAGGATGCTGTTTCGCGTCAGCTCGGCGCTTTCCTCGGCGACGTCAACGTCACGGATACGTGAGTTGGCTGCGCTGAGGTTCTCATCCGACACCGCCAGGTTGTTGATCGTGCTTTGCAACCTGTTTTGCATGGCGCCGAGGTCCGAGCGAATCGAGTTCACTTGTACCAGGGCGTCATCGATGACGGCCAGTGAGGTTTGAGCTCCAAGTTTCGTAGCAACCGATTCGCCGCCCAACTTCAAGCTCGCCAGTGTAGAATTGGCATTCTCTCCGTTATAGACGATTCGGTCCAGGATTGGGTTGTTCCGCGTACCAACCTGAATTTCCATGATACCGGCTCTGCCGTTAAGCAGTGGGGTACCGTTGAACTCAGTGGCGTTGGCGATGCGGTCAATTTCGTCTTTCAGACTTTGAAACTCTCGATCGGTGAACTTTCGTTCCGTGTCTCCGATCGTGTCTGAAGCCGCTTGCACGGCCAGCTCTCTAAGGCGCACGATGATGTTCGTGATTTCGTTGAGTCCGCCTTCTGAGACCTGTACGAGACTGATGCCGTCCTGCGAGTTTCGCTTGGCCTGTCTCATACCTCTGATCTGCGCTTGCAAATTTTCAGAGATCGCTAATCCTGCTGCGTCGTCGCCCGCTCTATTGATGCGAGAGCCGGATGATAACTTCTCGAAGCTTTTGTCGAGAGCCCGGCGGTTATTGCTCAAGGTGCGTTGAGCGTTGAGCGCAGCTGTATTCGTTACTATTCTAAATCCCATGTTTCTAGCCTCCGTTCATAGATCTATCCTCCGTGACCAGATCCACGCGTTTCCTTACGCGGGCGGACATCCTGTCCCTTTGAAACAAGTACTGCTTTGGTTAAAAAACTGTTTCCGCCAAAAACCCTGGCGATTCTGTAGCAAAAGAAACGTTAAGAACCGCTTTCTCTGGCTGGATCTAGAGGGGGGCACCGGTCAAAGTGCCCCCACATCTAATCCACAGGAAACAGACCAGGCCTTTTTATCGCCTGTCTAAACCCACATGCTTTCGCATGGTGGGGGTTCAGCCTTTACAATCCTCCATTATATTATTCATCCTGTATTCTTCAGCAGACTCAGTGCATTCGCGATCGATTGGTTGGCCTGTGCCAGAACCGCCGTACCCGCCTGCATGAGAATGTTGTTCTTAGTGAGCTCCGCCGTTTCCACCGCGATATCCGTATCTCTGATGCGGCTGTTGGCTGCGCTCATGTTTTCAACGCTGATTGCCAAGTTATTGATAACCGACTGCAATCTGTTTTGCATGGCACCGAAATCGGCTCGAATCGACGAAACCGAGATGATGGCGCTATCCAGGGCCGAGAGCGTGTTTTGGGCGCTCGCTTTGTCGGCGACACTGGTCAGGTTGATTCCGAGTGCGACTGAACTGACATCTGCGCTCGACCCGTCGAAGAACGTGATGCGATCGACGTTCGGGTTGTTTCGCGTACCGACCTGGATATCGAAGGTCGCCCCCGTACCATTCAACAGTGGAATTCTGTTGAACTCGGTCGCGTTGGCGATTCGATCGATTTCCGAGACCAGCGACTCGTATTCTGTATTGAGGAATTTTCGCTCAGTCGGCCCGACTGTATCAGATGCCGCTTGTACCGCAAGCTCTCGAAGCCGGATCAGGATGCTACTGATCTCCTGCATTCCGCCTTCAGCCACTTGCACCAAGCTGACGCCGTCCATCGCGTTTCGTTCAGCTTGTCCCAAGCCCCTGATCTGGGCCTTTAAATTTTCGGAGATTGCCAGGCCTGCCGCATCGTCACCGGCTCTGTTGATTCGCGATCCCGACGACAATTTTTCAATACTCTTGTCGAGGGCCTGGCGAGTGCCTCGCAAATGCCTTTGCGAATTCAGTGACGCAATATTTGTATTAACGCGCAAACCCATAAATTTCCTCCTTGAAATTTACTTCACACTTCATGAGGTGCTCATGAACAATCCATGTTCTTGCACCTCACAACATACCTATCGGCAGGTCGAAAAATGCCTTTAGCGAAAAACATGTGTCAGTAAGACACAGCGGGCTTTAAGTCGGCAGGAACTGCCGGGTGCTCGAATTAAGGCTCACATCTGATAAGCTCTATAATGATGAGTGAGCTTGTATTCAGGCCATGCAGTCCAAACGAGTCGAAATCCTGGGCCGAATTTCTGGACAGAAATTTCGGATATACCCCACCGAACAGCTATGCCGTCGATTTTGCGCCGCTGTTTGACAGCTCGGCGCTGCCACGATCGTGCCTGGTGTTCGATGCAAACAAGATTGTCTCGTCGGCCACATTATATCCGGTCACGGTAGTTACTCCCGCAAGACAGCTGCAGCTCGCCATCATAGGAGCGGTTGCTACCGATGAAGGATTTCGCGGCCAGGGTTTGTCCACTCACGTTTTGGCAGAGCTTGAAATCGCGGCGCGCGCATCGCAGCTCGATGGTATTATTCTATGGAGCGACAAGACTGAATTTTACGCCAAGTCAGGTTATACGCCTGTGGGCAAACAGCTCATTATTTCCCTCGAGCAATTACCCAAGCCGTCCTCGATGGTCGAAGGCACGCCGGTTTATGGCTGGGACTGGGCCCAGGTGCGCATCCTTTACACCCGTCACCGCATGCGGGTGGCGCGCACCGAGAGTCATTGGAAATCGATTGAGGAAATCAAGAGCTGCACCCGCGTGCAATGGATCGACAACAACGGTCGCGTGCTGGCGTATCTGGGTTTTGACCGCGGCCGTGACCTGAACGGCATTATTCACGAGTGGGGAGGCGATAAAAACGCGCTACATTGCCTGCTTTGGACTGTGTTGCAAAGCCGCCCGAATTTGATGTGGCTCACCCACCCCAACCTGCGCGACCCCATCCTGTCCATACTTCCAGACGGCCGTGCCATAGACGGTACCCTGGCCCTATTTAAATCGCTCAACCCGCAAGTCACCGCCACTGACCTGGACACAGCCTGGTTCTGGGGCCTCGACTCACTCTGAACTAGCAAAGCCGTGCACTCACCGGCCGGTGCTGCCAAAGCCGCCGGTTGAGCGGGTGGTGTCGTTGAGCGATTTGCGTTCTTCGACCCCGCACAGGTTAACGGGAAGAATCAGCATCTGGGCGATCTTGTCGCCTTTGGCCAGGGTCAGGGGTTCGTTGCGTAAATTAATGAGTACTACCTGAACTTCGCCGCGGTAGCCGGCGTCGACTACGCCACCCAGGACACGAAGCCCCTTGGAGCCCAGCGAGCTGCGATCGCAAATCAGGCCTACGTGGCCTGCCGGCAGCGCCATCGCTACACCAGTCGGGATGCGCACGGGCTCGCGCGGCGCCAGCGTGATGTCGCTTACGCTATAAAGGTCGAGGCCGGCATCGCCGGCGTGGGCGCGAGTGGGTAGCTTGGCTTCAGAGTTCAGGCGCGTGACGAGTAGGCTTTCAGTCATGAGGAGTGTCTAAATTAGAGATTCTAAAAATACCAGCCTAATGCGATACCAGGCAGCACGATCACGCGCCCGTTCGGAGCAGCGCCACCAAGATTGAATGACACATGTACCCCCATGTCGGACTGAAAATCCATTCCACCCTCAAAATAAGGCACGAAGGCATGGTCGAATTGCAGGTCCCAGACCAGAAAGGTCGAGGCGGTACCACTCATATAAGAGAGACCGGCGCCGAAATAGGGCGACCACTGGCTGGAGGGCGACAGAAAGGCCTTCGCGTCCACGGTATAAGTTGCCCAGTCGCCAAAGCTGCCCGCACCAATCGAGACGCGTGCCTCATCGCCCGTGTTGAAGCCCACCATCAGGCCCACGACTGACGGAAACGGCATGCCCACGGTGCCGTCAAACCCTGACCAGTGGTCGGCTCGCGGGCCGGCCTGCGCGGAAGCGCTGAGCAGGACTGAAAAAAGTGCCAACTTGAGACCACGCATGACTAGAGTGTACAATGAACGGCAGATGAAGACTATCCTCGTCGTCGGCGCGAGCGGTTTCATAGGCTCCAGTGTCGTCGAGCACCTACGCAAGCACCATAAAGTGATTGCCGCGTTCAATCGAAACGTCATCCGCTTTCCCGGTGTTTCGCATTTCATGTATATGCTGGCCGAGCGCGACTACATGAAGCGCATGGTCACGCTGGTAAAGCCCGACGTTATTATCTACTGCGCGGGCGTGTCGGACTTCCTGGAATGCGCAACCAAGCCCCAGGTGGCCGAAGCAGTGAACAGCTTTGGTCCCGTGGTCATCGCCGCGGCGGCGGATACGCTGCCCCATCGATTCATCTTTATATCAACTAGTTACGTTTATGATGGCCGCAAGGGCAACTTTCTCGAAAGTGACGTCGTGCTGCCTCAGACCATCTACGGCAAGAGCAAGCTGGCCGGAGAAAATTATGTGCGTAGCAAGCTGGTGAGCTACACCATCTTGAGATTTTCGCCGATCTTCGGCATGGGCAGCATCTACCACCAAAGCGTATTCGATAATATTCGTTTGAAGCTGCAGCGCGGGCAAACCGTAGAGCTGGCCAACAAGGAGGTGCACTCCTTTCTGTCGCTCGAAATAGCGCTTAAAGCCATCGAATGGGCCGCCATCACGGAAACGCAGAATCGCACTTACAATCTGGGCGGTTTGACGAAGTTGTCGTGGTACGAATTCGGCATGGCGTTCGCGGAGTCGTTCGGATTTGATCCGAGCCTCATTATTCCCGGAAAGGGCTCATTTGACGATGACGTCGATTTTTCGCTCAACGGCTCCGAGCTCGTGCGACAGCTACAGATCGATCCCCTGATCCTGGAGCAGGGCCTTGATCTGCTTAAGCAGCAGCTGGTTCGGTGAGCCTTTGCGTATCATGCGCGAAGCTTTCACGAACTCCACGAAGTAATACTTCACCAGCCGCGAGGGGTTCACCTTCTCGCCCTGATAGGTCCAAGCCACGTCGAGGAACGGGCCAATTTGAGCGATGATGTCCTGGCTCTGACGTTTGGTCTCGCCGCCGCTTCCAGCTGTGGCGCCATCGACGGCTAGGTCGCCCCGCGTATGCTGCGTGAAAGTCGCATTGATGATGCCGTGAGCGGAGTTCGCAAATACCAGCTTTACGTTGTTGCGAAAGAGCATGAAGTCGGCCGCCGTATTGGTAATGCCGAACAGCTTCAGCTCGCTGAACTTGCCATTGCTGTCACTGTATCCGTTAAAAACTCGTGAGTAAGCGGTAAACAGCTCACGAAGCTGCTCCAGGAATTCAATAGTGCTTTCTTCGATGATTTGTTTCGGATCAAACTGATTGACCGTGTTGAAAATATTCGCTGCTTCCGGATTGAGCTCGTTTTTTGCGATCTCGTGAACCCAGTCCATGTCTGACGGAAGAAGATTACTCGACATTGCCATACGCACCCCTCAGGAGCGAGTGTAGCGGGAATCTGATTTTTATGCAAAACGCGCGTGGTACGCT
>JACQAW010000010.1 GCA_016194725.1 Deltaproteobacteria bacterium | reverse complement strand
GGCAACCAGACAAGGCAGCGGGCGGCGGACGCTTTACCGCCTCGTTGACTACGGTAACGCCAACTTGACGCAAGCACCGGACTGCGCGATTGCCGCTTAAGCCTGAGCCCCGCACAATCCGCGCTATGCGCAGGTAGTTGTGAGTCGAATCCATCTTTTATTTTTTAGGACTGATCGGGCAGAGCTCGCCGATCGTGATCTTTCGATCTTCCTTCGCGAGGGTTCCCTTGGCTGTCGCCAGTTGGGCGCTCATGGTACGGTTCAGAATGTCTTTCTCGTAGCTGCCGCCTCCCTGGTTGAAGGCGTCGCACCCGTCATAACGGGTGGCCGGGTCGCGAAGCGCGGCCGTGAACGGAGCGGGGTCGCCTTTGAGCAACAACGCCAGGGCCTGGCCCCATTTTTCGGCGAACTTTCGCTGCGCGCTCGAAAGGTCGTGGCCGGCGGCGTTCTTGAAATCCGCCCGCACCGTATCGGCAGTCCTGGTACCCGCCCCGGCGACCATCATCAGATATTCGCCCGCACCGACGAATCTCCTGTCAGGCGTGTCCCGCCCCGTGGCGGCCAGCGCGGTGGCATACAGGCCTTCCGCGACCAACTTCTTCGATCCATCGACCGGGGCATCGGCGCTCAGAAGGCCGGCGAAGGCGGTTTGCATGGCCACCATGGGTTTGCCTTCCTTGAGCATGATTTCGGTGTAGCGTTTCAGGTACTCAGTGCTGGTCCAGCCCATGCGCGGCACGCGCGACGAGTCCGAGTCGCGCAGCAGGGAGCAGGCGGCGTCGCTCTTGGCGAAACAGCACTGCTCGATCAGGTAGGTGGCGTCCACGCCTTCGGAGTGCTTGTAGCCCAGCCAGTGCAGCGTTTCGTGAAACAGCACGCGGCTGCGGTCGGCCCTCGCGCCTTGAGCATATAAATTTACTTCATTGACCTCGATCCTTGGCGGGTTTTCGCCGCTCGGTGGCGCCGCTCGTGCCACGGAGCTTCCCAGCGACTTCAGCATGCTGTTCCGGCGTTTCGTGTCCTGGCCCTCGTACGACGAGTCGGCGTTGTAGCATTCCACGACAGAGGGTGGCTTTGGCGGGTGCTCGAAAAAACTCAAAAGCCTGGCGAAATCGGTTTTCCGGTCCGCGCCCAGGTCGCCCCGGGTTTTACCCGCCAGGCAGCGCAGGCCGTCCTGGATGCCACTGGTAAGCGCCAGGCCCAGTTCCGGCTGAGGCAGCAGCTCGGCGGAGCAGTTCTTGAACTCGACTGAAATCTGACCGGCTTGATTGATAATCAGGTCGCGGTCGTTTTTCTTCTGCCACACCGCAAGGCCCCAGCGCGATTTTCCCGAGTTCAGGGTCTCGTATTCCTTGACCAGGTCCTGGACTTTTTCGGCGGAAAGGTTGGGAATGTAGCAGGAGTCTTCGAGGGATTCCTTCGGGAGAATCCAGCTTCGGAATGCTTTGTTTGAGGCGGTGGCGGAGCGCCACAGGAGGATTTCGGTTGTTCCGGTTTCCGGGTTGGTCAAGGAGTGTCGTAGAGAAACCGAATTTGCGTGGTCCGTGCGCCCTCGGCGTGGGTGTAGGTGATCTCGCGGGTGCGCGTTTCCCGGTGCGTGGTCACCGATTGGGTGAAATATTCGCCTGCTTCCGGAGGCGCGCGAAAAATAGTGGATTGCCCTCCGGGTCCTTCCGACCTTGCTGCCATCGGAAGCAGCATCATTGCTAGTAGCCCTGCGGCTCTGGGCAGCTTGCTCACTTTAATCATCCCCCAGCATTCAGTTTACATTACCGGGATGATGGCGAACATGCCTGGATTTTTGCATTTAAGGCCGATGGTTTGGGCGGGAGTGCCCAAAATCGGGCGCACCTGACTGGGACTTCGAGTCAGAAACGCCGGTACCGCCTGCGTTGGGTAGCAAAGCGGAAAACACCAAACGAGGCTGGGTTAAGCGGGGCGGGCGCTCCGAGAGCCTACTTAAGTTTGCTTATTATCGGGATTAGTTGGCCACAATGAGTATGATTGAGATGACGATGCATTCAACCGGCTTATCCTCAATACCGCCGCTGTTATTTTTGCTGTTTTCCTTCTGCCCGCTCAATGCCAGCGCGGCCGCGAACACCAGCGCCATGAACTGCGGCGCATTGAGCGGGCGCAAGTCACCCGGCGGCGGGCCCGCCGTGACGATTCTCGTGCCAAACGCCAGCCGGAAAACGGTCCACCTGTTTTGGCTCGACTCGAAGGGCGAGAAGAAATCATATGGAACCCTGACACCGGGGGCAGCGCGGTCTATTTCCTCGTACGCCGGGCACGTCTGGATGACTGCGGACCACGCAGGGCGCTGCGTGTCCGCGTTCGTCGTGACAAATCCGCCGCCGGAGCTGGATGCCTCGTGGAAAATCGTCGAGGACGACGGCATTCAGTTCAAAGCCTATGGGGTGGTATCCGACGAGGCGATCAATCGAGCCCGCGTCATCGTCAATCAGATGCTGATAAACTTGCCAGAAGTCCGAAGCCGAATGAAGGCCAGGCAATTCAAGGTCGAGATCATCGGAAAAGCCCAGCTTTTGACTGAGCTTCCCGACTATGCGGGGCTCAGGGGGAAAAAAACCAGGGATGGGCGCGATTATGACACGGGTACTCGGGGGCTTGGCGGCCCCGGACTCTGCTCGGTCGGCGAGGAAAATCTTCTGTGTCTCGCCAAACAGCCCTATCCCACAGAGGACATCATGGTTCATGAGTTTTCACACAGCATCAAGAGCAATCTCGACCCCGGCTTGGCTCAGGCCATCGATGAGGCATACCGGTATAAAAATTTACGGTGAAGCCCAGGTTTCTCAACTCAAGGGCTGCGCTTATTAAGCGCATCGTGCGGGCGGGTAATGGATCACCGTATACTGGTATTTTGGCGCCATTCGGTAATGGCCTCGCGAGCCCTCTGGCATTGTCCCGGAGTCAGAAGCCGGTTTCCGGGCGCCACAAAATGGTTCATCAAATCATGCTCGGAATTCTGGGCGGTGGTATCAGCCACTCCATCCGACGCCGGATCATTGGTGTGTTTCAAGTTTAACCAGTGCC
Organism: Deltaproteobacteria bacterium; assembly: GCA_016194725.1. Classification (GTDB taxonomy): domain Bacteria; phylum Bdellovibrionota; class UBA1018; order UBA1018; family UBA923; genus JACQAX01. The sequence continues at coordinate 3,292 of JACQAW010000010.1, read as the reverse complement.
CCGCCTCATGCGCGTGTAGAATCGGGTTTTTTGCCACTTTGGCTTCGCACACGATGCCATCAGCCGCGTCGCGGGGAAACGAGCTGTAGCAATTGCTTCCCGAATGACCCAGATTTCCGCTCCGATTCCAGGCTCCGGTGCCGATCATCGTAAGATAGCGCTTGTTCTCGGTCGCCTCGCGCAAATGGTCCAGCTCGGCGAAGCTGACCGGGCTAAACCCCGTTCCATACTGCCGCGGGTCGATTGCGTCATAGGCTTCGAGCCGAAAGCCCACCTGGCACTGCGCCCAGACTTCGCTCACCTCATTCACCATGGTGTTGACCGACTCGGCATCGCTGATCGCCTTGCCGGTTTTGGGATCGCGAAAATCGAGATAGCGCACGGCGATTACCACGGGACTGACCTTCGCGTGCGTGGCCTCGGCCGCGCGCAGCTCAGCTTGCAGTCCACCCCACAAGCCCAGCGCGAACATCGCCGCCGCATATTCACTACGCCGCTCGAAACGCATTCCGGCATCATTAGCATGCCAGGCGCTTTTGCAGTTCGGCCGCTGATTGATTTTTTTATCCGCGAAACAGCTTGCGGCGAATACACTCGATGGCAATACGCAGCGGGGCCTCTTGCCGAACCGTTTTCATGAGCAGCATTGCACCCTGCAACGCACTCGCGACCAGCATGCCAAGCTCATTGGCATCGTCGGTGGCAACGATAGTTTGGTCCTTCTGTCCTCGAAGAATTGTCGCAGAAAATACCGCCAGCATGCTCACCAGCACTTCGCGGCAGGCAGGCGCGATGAGCTCCGACGAGTCGGCGATCTCATTGGTGAAGCTTCCGATCGGGCAGCCCAGCCGCCATTCATTCCGACTTTGGCGCTCAAGCAGCCAGTCAAAAAAAGCTTCGAGCGCTTCGCGACCCGTAAGCTGCTCGTTGAGCAAGGTGCAAACATAGGTTTCCTGAAGTTTTTGGCCGTGGAACTTCACGATCGCAACGCCCAGCTCATCTTTCGAATGGAAATGATAATAAAACGAGCCTTTGGGAACCCGGGCTTCGGTCAGGATCTGGTTTATTCCAGTCGCGTTCCAGCCCTGCCGGTAGATGAGCGCGGCCGCTGTTTCAACGAGTTTTGATTTCGGTGGCTGCGTCTGCATGGCCAAAACAGTCTCCTGCCCTTTTCATGCAGATAGCACATCGCAGGCGGGAAAGCACAAGCCTGTGGACTTTGTAACCCCTCACAAATTCCACAGACTCGTCTTCCACTCTTGAGCTTCCGTTTTTAAACCCCATCGGAAGCTACCCTAATCCCGCTGCCATAAAATTCGCGGCTCGCGGTCCCCGTCCAAACATCAATACTCTCTATAGTCTGACCACTATATTACAAGCATTGTGCCATGGTGCGTCATTTGAAGGAAGTCATTTACTCTTTAATTATTCACGACTTCAAAAATTGAACTAATTTGGTCGGTTTTGGCCAAAAAAGTAAACCACGCATTTTTTTCAGGGGTGGGGTGCCCAGACCAGCGTAGCTTTTACATTTTTGAAGCAGCCGCTAATTCGCGAGCGCCGCGAAGTGCGGATCGAGCTTGATATCGGCCTTGGTGACCTGCTTGCGCAGGCTGTTCAGCGTGGTGACCGGCCACTGCTTCTGAAAGAAGTTCACGATCCATTTGGCCACCGAGCCTTTGGGGTCGGCGTGAATCTCGCCTTCGATATTGGTTTTAGTGCCGTTGTCGATCGAGGTGAGCACGAAGAGCGAGCTGGTGAGCTCGCCGCGAACATATTTCGTCTCTGGCAGCTCGGGGTCAGTGGTCGAATGATACTCGAAGACCACGCGTTGCCGGGCGGGCTCGACCTTCATTTTGACGGTCGAAACAAAGTCGCGGTCCTTCATCACGATGGGTGTTCCGATGTGGTCATATTGCAGAAACTGATCGGCCGATAGCCAGCGCACACGGCGGGTTTCTTCGAGATTTTCGACCCATTCCCTGGCTCGGGCCGGGTCAAAAATGGCCGACGCAACCTTCGCAATCGGAGCATTGACCACGCCATTGCCCTTGAAAGCCAGCACAGGGCTGCCCGGCACCTCGCGGCTATAGACGGTGATGCCATCGGTCTCTTTTACTTTTTCCCAGTCGCCCCCAAAAACATCACACGAAATCGACACAAGCGCAAAAATCAGAATCGTGGTCGATGCGAATCTGTTACGGCAAAAGGTTCCTAGCATGGGTCCCCCAAAGTTCTGGCTCCACCCTACACCACCCCTGGGTTTTTTGGTAGAATCTGGGTCTATGAAGACGGCATTCGCTTTACTGGCGCTGCTCGGCGCGACATCACTGGTTTCGGAAAAAGCGGGGGCGGCAGCACCCCAGTCGCTGCCTCAGGCTATCGACAAGTCGATTACCGAAAAAAACGTCAGCACCGCCATCAACGAGCTCAAAAAAGACGCCGAAAACCTCAAAGCCCGTCTAAAGCTGCTCGAGGCCTCATTGCCCCGCGAAGAGTATTGCGGGCATGGTGCTCGCGCTGGCTGTGACTTGCGCGGCGCTTGCCGCCGATGTGCAAATTTCGGCTTCGGCGCGCCTCAAAGGCGATCTAGATTCGCAGGCTTTGTTCGAGCTGCTCAACCTGCCTGGCGAAAAGCTGGGAACGGATGCGCTCGTCAAAGTATTTCACACCAGCGACCACCTCGTGGGAATCGATTGCAGGCAGACGGCCCGGCCTTCGGCTTCGTATGATTGCGAAGTGCGCATCACCAGCCGGTCCCAGGGTTTGAACGTCGGCCTCGGCAACGGGATCCTCGTGAAAGACGGCGAAATCATCGCCATGATTCTGAACGCCAACGACGCCAGCGCCTTGTTTGATATTTTGAAAACCGATACGGGCACCGAAAGCGCGAAGCACTTTGCCACCGCCGATGAGAGGCTCAAGATTTCGTGCACTACGACCATGTGCAACGTTTCCATAAGCTCCGGCAGCGCAAAACTGAATTGAAGAACTTACCTAAAATCCCGCTCTATCTGCAGATTCTCGGTGGCATGGCGCTGGGCGCAGCCACCGGGGCGGTGTTTGGCGCGCGTGCCGCCACGCTGGGCGAATTCGGCAAGGTTATCATCCAACTTATCAAAGCGCTGGCGGCCCCCCTATTGTTTTTCGCGGTGGTCGACGCGTTTCTCAAAACGCAAATTCGCACCCGCGCCGCCGTGGTGATGGTATCCATTGGAGTGGTGAACGCGGCCGCCGCGCTGGCAATCGGACTGGGAATCTCAAACTGGCTGCGTCCGGGCGAAGTGCTGCA